>JAFWAK010000097.1 GCA_017507715.1 Paludibacteraceae bacterium
CGGCGGTGATGGTGGCTGAGAACTGCCGCATGGGCTGGAAATGGGAGCTGCCGAAGGCGAAAGAGGACGAAGAAGTTCGCTATTTCTATTTTGCTTCTCACGAGAACGCATCGGCTGAGATAGCTCCGTTCGTTTGCCAGCCGATTCATAACAATATCCGCGGCATCGAAGTGTGCGACGAGTATATATGGGGTGATACCACGATTATCACTTCCGGTACCTATACCCGCGTGCTGAAAGCCGTTAGCGGATGTGACAGCATCGTGACCCAGAACGTGACGATCAACCACTCCGTGAAGCAGCTGGTGGAAGTGACGGCATATGAGTCGTACAAGTGGATTAACGGTCAGACCTATACCAAGTCGATTGTCGGGCCGAGTTGGGACCTGCAGACTGTTGCAGGTTGTGATTCTACGCTGACGCTCAGCCTTGCTATCCGTCATCTGCTGAAAGATACCGTTCGTACGGCTATCTGTCCGGATGAACTGCCGTATAACTGGCAAGGGCAGCAATATGCTCAGGTCGGTACCTTCACAACCGATACCCTCAAGAGCAGTACGACCGACACCGATACGCTCCGTACGCTAGTGCTGACGGTCAATGAGACTTATGCCGTAGATACCGTCGTGGAAATCTGCGCAAGTTCCTATACATGGCGTGGACAGACATACAATAAGAACGGTGCATACCCGTATAATGGCAAGACCGCAGCCGGTTGTGACTCTATCGTAACGCTCCGACTGACACTCAAGCAAGCCACTGCCGGTCAAGAGACGGTAACGGCTGAGGGTAGTTATACGTGGCATGGCGTGACCTACACCAAGAGCGGTGTCTATACCTATCATACCACCAATATGGCCGGTTGTGACTCGACGGTGACGCTGACCCTGACCATTACCGAGCCGCCGATTATTGACGTAGATACCGTACCGGAGTATTTCTGCCCGAAGAGCGGTATCGTGGAGCATATTGACACTACGTCCAATCCGCGTATCCATTATATCCCGTATTCTTATGAGAAACCGAGCCGTGATTGGTACATGGAGGGCGTCATTACGGGTGCTGTCAATACCGGCGCAAATGTCAACTTCCGCCGCGTGGAGGAGAATATGGATGCGTATTACCAGATTCCGTTGATGCCGGTTATGGCTATCTACTGGCGTTATCAGAAGCGTAATGAACCGTCGCTGAGCGACCTGACGATTAGTGCCCAACAGCCGCAATGGATGGAGACGGGTACGATTTCCATGGAGGTGCAGTTCCAGTGTGGTCAGCGGTTCTATGATAGCTTCACGGTGGGCAATATGACGGAAGGTATGGAGCAGCTGAATAGCAGCGAGATACCTGTCAAGCGCATCGAGAACGGACAAGTAGTCATCATCCGTGGTGGAGTGAAATATACCGTATTCGGAACGAAGATAGAGTAAATGAAGCGTATCTTGTACATAGTATTCGTATGGATGGCTGCTGTCGCTTTTGCGCAGGAGCAGATGCCGCAGCAATTCCAGGCTAACTGCCCGGGCGAGTTGCCGTCATCGCCGTACTACTATTGCGAGTGCCGCAATACTTCTCGTCCGTTTGCTTTCCCATTGGAGGTCGAGGTGACGGATACGATGTGGTATTCTGCTACTATTGAGGATATGAAGCAAGGCATATGCGCCTACTGGATTTCCGACTGCTCGATTACGTTTGAGATATATGCATTCTGCAGTTCGAAAACGCCTTCGTTCACGATGACCGTTAATGCCAATCAGATGCGCGAGATGAGCGTGGAGACCATCAATAAGAAACTTGAGGCTATGGGTGACCAGGCTGAGGCTTTAGGTCAGTTGCTCACGCCGCGAATCCGTGTCTATCCGAATGGCGGTACCGGTAAGGTGTATTGCTATCCGTACGACCAAGGACCGGTTTCTTCTTGTGAGGCGCCATTGCGCTTAATCCCGTATATGACCTACGTATGTGACAAGGATACAGAGGTCTATGAACTCAAGCCGGAGAATATATCATCCAAGGGCCGCGGTTTTATCCGCTGGAAACAGAAAAAGAACCTGCCGGGTACGATTTGGCTTACCGAAGGCTCGTGTGACGGACCGGAGATAGGACGCGCCGTGATGAGCGACTCCTTACGTGTATTCCTCTTGGATTCGGTTCGGTTGCTGGGGGCTAAACAGGCAGACAAGAGTATATTTGTACATGTAGCTCACGACTCGACGTATGTAGGACGTGTGATATATCGCAATACTATCAAATGGGATGAGCAGCGTATCGATACTACTCTCTGTCAGGGTAAGTCGCTTCAGCTGACAGATACTGTTCTGCGTGAATCGACTGTCTATCCAAATGATACACTCTGGCGCCGTGGTGACACCCTGTCGCTTACTACGTATTACCTTACAGTCGAGCCTCCTACGCCGCAATACGATACGTTGAAACTCAAATACAACCAATTCCCTTATACCTATCGTAATAATGTCCTTCCGAAAGAGGGTTGGGGAGATTATGATTTCACCATTCGTAAGGCGGATAAGTGCGACGAGCGCTATCTGCTGCATGTGGAGCACAACTATGTAACCAAGACTAACGTAGTGGATACGACGCTCTGTTTGGGTAAAACCATCAAGATCAACAACGTGACCTATTCGAAAGATACGGTGATCCGCGACTCGGTATGGACCTATGCTGCTGCTACTAATTCTACGCCGGACACCTATACCATACGCGATATCTCGATTCATTTTACCGAACCGGACATCGAGTATGATACGATCTCGGTGCTGCCCAGCAAGATGCCGTCGTATGGCTATTATTACAGCAAATTAGGTGTTAGAGTGTTTTACGGCGATACGCTGATAGTGAAGAAGACCACCAATGGTAAGACATGTACGCGCTATATTCAGTTGCATGTTGGCATGGATGTTAATATGACAAAAGCTGACACGGATACAACGCTTTGTCTGGGAAAAGCCGTGACGTTTAATAACCGGACCTATGCAACAGACACGACGTTCTATGATACCATTCAGGTGGATGAAGATACATGGCGGATAGGTACGATCCGTATCCATTTTACGGAGCCGGAGATGGAACTCGATACTGTGGTCATTGCTCCGAGCGAGATGACGCCGGATGGCTATCATTACGAAGCTCTCGATGTCGTATTGACCGCGTATGGAGATACGATGATTGTGAAAACGGCGGAAAACGAGTGCACCCGCCGGATACAACTGCATTTTGCATTCGACACGACGGCTATCCGCACAGAGACGGATACAACGCTCTGTATGGGTAAGACCGTGATGGTAAGCGGCGTGAGCTATGCTGCGGATACTACGGTTTATGATTCCGTATGGATGGAACCGGGACTATGGATGATTAATACCATCTCTATGCATTTTACCGCACCGGAGATGGAGTACGATTCGATCAGCTTGACCAAGAGTCTGATGGATTCGCTTGGCGGATATTGGTACGACAGTCTGGAAGTAATGATTGCCGCTTTTGGCGACACGCTGATTGTGAAAACGGCGGACGATGAGTGTACCCGATATATCCAGTTGCACGTGGAGGAAGACCCCGAACCGATAGATCCGCATGAGGCGATAGCTAATACCTGGGCGCCTGCAGCAGGAGCATACAAATATCTGCACAAGGGCAACCTCTATATACGACGTGAAGGAAAAGACTACGACCTTCTAGGTCGTCCAGCCAACAGAAAATAACCCAAAAACAAACATTTTTAATTAACAGATTTATTAACTAATTTACAACTCTATGAAGAAATTTCTAACATTAGTTGTGGCATTGGTACTGACCATCCCTATGATGGCTATCGGCCGTAATGACGGTTCGACCAAGGCTAATGCCATTGACTTTGATTGGGACAAGGGTGTGGAGCATGTAAGCGGTACCAAATGGTATCGAGTTGACTTGGCTCCTCTTTACAAAGAGGAGAATCCGTCTCTTACATTGTATCTCACTAACCCGAGTAACATGGTTGGTACTTCGGTAGATGTTAGCATGCAGGCTACTGTAGCCGGTCAGTCGGAGTCGAAAGACTACACGATTGCTGCGCGTCAGTACAAGACCTACACGGCTAACGCTTCTATGCTCGTTCGCATGAAGCAGACAGAGATTTACCTGACGCTCACGTCGACAGGTAAGATCAAGCTGAGTGCGAAAGTGTTCGAGGCTGCTGACTTGGATGAGACCTGCAAAGACGCTCGTTCGTTGTCTTGGAACACGACGGCTACACAGGATCCGAGTTATTCGGCATGGTGGAAAGTCAGCCTGAAACCGATCAAAGAAGTGGATGGCTATGACGCTCAGATCACCATCACCAACACCGGTTCGAAGACCGTGACCCTGAAGGTGGGCCAATCGCTTGACTGTCCGTCATCCGGTACCACTCGTCGTGAGTACACAATCGAGCCGGGTGACCATGTGATTAACAAAGTGCCGCGCGACATGATCATGTCGGTTCAGCCGGACGAACTCTATTTCGGTATTGAGAACGTGGAGTCTCAGGTATCGATCAAAGTGGAGAAAGTGGCTCAACCGCCTGTACCGGTTATCCCCGCTGCATCCGTAATGCCGGGTGTTAACCTGCATGTAACGGACACCATCGAGCCGCTGCCAACGACACAAACGCTCTACAAGATCAGCGTAGCTGACATGGACTCGATGAGCAAGTATGAGCCGGAATTCACCTATCGTAACGTAGGCACGACGCCTGCTACGGTATTAGTTCAGATGGCGTTCAGCCGTCCGGCATTCGGTACCAGCGATGCAACGTATGACCTCGCTGCCGGCGAGGAGCAGATCGTAGTCTACAAGAAGAACATGCTCGAGGGTATGGGAGGTGTTGACTCCATCTACCTGCTCACCACCGTTACGGGCAATGTGAACTTCTACGGTCGTTTCAAACACGTACGTGAAGGTAAGGCTTGTAAGACCAACATTGATTTCGGTGAACTCGTTGTAACGAATGTGCATTCGCAAGATGCACGTACCACACAGTGGTATGCTATTGACCTCTCCGCTGCAAAAGCAGCTACCAAGGATGTGATTGTACATATGGAGAATCAAGAAACTGCCGCTGCTACCGTAAAAGCATCGATGGCATTCTCTTGCCCGTACATCGACCTCCAGGAGATCACCCGTACGGTGGGCGCAAATAGTGAGGTTAGCCGTCGTTTGGCTTATTCGACCTATGCGATGATGTCTGATACCGTTTGGATCGGTTTGGAGACCAATAAAGCTATCAAAATTTGGGCCGAGACTGCAGACGCAGAGAAGCAAGCCGTTGTTGACACGATGTGTCAGCACGCTCTTGACTTCAACTGGCAAGAAGGTGCTATGCAGAATGCGAACGACACCGTATGGTACCTTATCGACATGACGGAAGTACGCGACTTGGCTGCTAAGTTCCCGACTGTATTCGTTCAAAACCTCAGCAGCACCGCTGCTACGACCATCAATGCAGAGCTCTCGCTTGAGTGCCCGGATTCGATCAAGAACGAGTCCCGTTCACTCACGATTGCTGCTAATGAGTCGTATAGCAAACAGCTCTCGCGTAACATGTTCGAGAATATCAAGAGCGACACCATTTATCTGCGTGTTATCTCTACACAAGACATCTCGCTGCAGATTCGTTTGACCGAGGCTGCAGAGGGTTCTGACTGCTCGTCTGCTATTCCGTTCAACTGGGTTTCCGGTAACACGCAGAAAGCAAACGAGAGCGTTTGGTATTCGGTTGACCTGCGCAACGTAATGCAGCGCGGTAATGACCTCCGTCTCCATATTGAGAACAAGGAGAATACTGCTTGCAAGGGCGTTATCCAACTCTCGTATGAGTGCCCGGTTGTAGCCGCTCCTTCGATTCAAGACTTCAACCTTGCTGCTCTGGCAGAGCGCAGTGTGAATATCCAGAATAGTGCACTCGAGACTCTCGAGGATAGCGTTGTTTACGTGAACCTCCAAGGTACTACCGGTCTGCGTATCTGGGCTGACACACTGGCTGTTGAGAACTTTGATACGATCTTCGCTGTTTCGCCGCTGAAGGAACTCCAATGGGATACCCTCTATACGCAGACTACCGACACCGCATGGTATATCATTCCGAAGTCGGAGATTGACCGCGTACGTAACCTCGATGAGAAAGTAAAACCGGTTGCTCACCTGATCAACCTCGGTACTGCTCAGAACACCTATAAGGTAGAGGCTGCATTCGCATTCCCGATCGTGAAAAAGATGATGACCAAGAGCCAGCAACTCAATGGCGGCCAACACTACTCGGATACGATTCCGGCAAGTACGTTTGACCAATTCCTCAAGAAAGACTCGATCATTATTCGCATCACCCGTCCGGTAGGTACAGCAGACTTCCAGTTCCGTGCAGAATTGGTGAAGGCGTTCAGCGGTAACTCGCGTAACGATGCACTCCCGATTCGTATGGGTGAGCAGTACACGCAATCGCCGAACACCGAGATGTGGTACAAACTGAATACGGCTGATTGGAAGAAAGACAAGACCTTGTTTAACAAGGTACTGAATGTCATGACCAAGAATGCCGGTGCAGGTGATGCAAAGGTTAATGTAGCTGTTTACGAAGGCCTGTTGTCCGAGGTGGACATGCTCGAGGAGTATGGTCTGGGTGACTACCGTGAGCGTACCATCAAGAAAGGTCAGGGTAAGTCGCATAACATGCCGGCACAAGCAGTGTACGGTCTGGGCGACGTAGAACTGTACATCAAGGTACGCACCACCGATTCGCTTGTATTTGAGTCGAAGTTCAACGGTACATATGCTCCGCAGGCTGTGGATCCGAAGCAGGCTGAGGCTAAACTGCTGGTTCCGAACGTAGAGTATGTTGTTCCGGGTGACAACCAGGAGCACTGGTACATGGTATGTATTCCGTATATCCAGAATAACTACGAGTACACCGCTGATGCAACCCTCTCGTATGAACTGAACGGTATGGCTACCATCGAAGGAACCTTCACGTTCCAGGATGAGATGGACTGCGCAATGCCGGTTCGCAAACGTACAATCAACCGTAGCGGTGGTTACCATAAGGGAACCAAACTGCTGAGCGAACTGCTCAACAAGGCTATCAAGAAGGCTACCAAGCGAGAATTCGATGTAACGACCTTCCAGCCTGCTTTCGTGGATAGCATGCTCCATCGTTATATCACCAATGATTCGATTACTGCTTATATCCGCCTCAAGACCGACAATGATCTGACGGTGAAACTGAATATGAAGCAGACCACCGGTGACGGTTGTACGACTCCGATGGCATTCGACTGGGAGCACGGTAATGTGAATCCGGCCGGTGCGGATACGTGGTACCACGTAGTGCTTGACTCGCTCGTTATTCCGGATACCTGCGACCTCCGTCTCCACGTAGACAACTGGGAGGATGCAGATAACAACGTTCAGGCTGACCTCTATTTCGACTGCAACGATCCGGCAACGAAGAGCCAGACCTACACGCTGGGTGCAAATGGTAAGGACTCGATTGATATCGACCGTGACTTGCTCGTTACCCTCGGTTGGGCAGACATGATCATCAACTATAGTTCGGATAAGGTGTCCCATATCTGGGCTGAACTCATTCCGAGTGCTCCGCGTGATACGCTCTGCGATACTATCCGCGCATATGTATGCCAAGGTGGTCAGTTCGAGGATACCATCACCGGTATAGTTTATGATCCGGTTGACTATTCGATGACTTGGACCGATACGGTTACCTTCCAGGACGGTGTAACGATGAAAGACTCGTTGACGACCTTCTTCGTTTATCCGTTGGTAGTGCCTGAGGCCATCACCGTTGACTCGATGAAGAAACTGAACGCAGCTCCGCTGCTCGCTCAGGGTATGCAACTCTTCGTTGACTCCTCGAGCGTGAAGTTGACCGAGTACTATCGCAATATTGGTAACACGGTAGATACGATTATCAAGGTGGATACCGTTTACTGGGCAGAACCGGTTTACGATGCAGGCGTATTTGACGATAAGTCTGAAGCTGCTCTGGATCTGACTAAGTTCTACGAGAAAACCGATGAGAAGGATACTCTCGCGCTCGTTATCAAGGGTGCTGAGTGCGGATTCGTATATCGTGCTGAAGTAGTATTCCCGCTCGATCCGTTCAAGTATGCTCCGAAGAACGATACTATTTGTCCTCCGGAACCGGCTAAGAACCCGGATACGCTGAGCTATGCTACCACCGTTCTGGATACGCTGAACCTGCCGCGTTATGTAGATACAGTAGTTACTTATTATACACGCGTAGCGCCTACGCTCTATACGAAAGATCAACTGACGACCCTGCCTGGTGTAGCTAACGATGCCGCTATCGATACCGTTTATACGATTACTTCGCTCAAGCAGCAGTTTGAGGATGACGCAACAGACCTGACGATGGCTGTAACGGATATCAAGTGGAAAGTATATGACGAGACAAACGGTTGGTATACATGCCATACACTGTTGCGCATAAGGCTACGCTTGTACAAATGCGTTATGAGGTTACTACCGAGTGCGGTACGATTCTCACTAGTGATAATATCAACTTTACGCTCGTTCCGCCTTGCGACCACGATACGATTAAGCTGGCTCCTGTTACGGCTTGCGACAGTTATATCTGGACCGCTGCTGAGTATGGTGACGACCAGACCTATGTTAACTCCGGCGTTTATTACTATGACGACGGACCGTTGACTCCGGGTTCGACCTGCCACCAATACTATGAGCTGACGCTGACTATCAAGAACTCGACCGCTAAGACGCTCGATCCGGTTACGGCTTGTGATTCCTACTACTGGGCTGAGGCTGATATGACTATCACCACCTCCGGTGACTACTATGATACGATTCCGAATGCTGTAGGCTGTGACTCGATTATCCGTCTGGATGTAACGATCAACCAGTCGAACGCAGGTGAAGAGACTGTTACCGAGTGCGACAGTTACACATGGAATGGCGCAACCTATACCACCTCGGGTGACTATCAGGCAACGCTGACCAATGCAGCAGGTTGTGACTCAGTGGCTACGCTCCACTTGACCATCAACTATTCGGCTGCTTCGACCGAGACTCCGGTAACGGAGTGTGACACGTACTATTGGGCTAACGCCGATACGACGATTACCACCACCGGTACCTATACGCACGTCTTCCAGACTGTGCTGGGTTGCGACTCGGTTGTAACGCTGAGTGCAACGATCAACAAGTCTGTTGCAGTAAATGCTCCGGATGTAACCGAGTGTAATATGTACACATGGAAGGATGAGGCACAAGCATTTGATACACTCATTACTACCACGGGTACGTATATGCACGTATTTGCTACTTCGCTGGGTTGCGACTCAACGGTAACGCTGAATGTAACAATCAATGTACCGTATCAGGATACACTGGAAGTGAAGGGTTACTACGGCAATCGTATTATCATGATCAATCGTAACCAGATCAACTCGATGCCGGGTTGGGAGGATATCCAATTGGATTCTCTCGATAATGGAGAAGGCTACGTGAAGTGGTATATGATGTTGGGCGCAACTCCGGATCCGACCACCGATACGGAAGTGGCAGTAGGTTATTACTACACTCTCCCGAACGGTGATCCGATACCTGCTGGTTCGTACTATGCAGTAGTGGATATACCTGCTTCGACAGGTGCAGTCTGTGGCGCTATTGGTATGACTGAGGTTTATGTCATCGGCGCATCTGCTCCTGCTCCTGCTCTCGTTCCGTCGCTGGCTCGTCCGGGCGAAGATATCCAAGTTATCAACCTTGATCCGGAGGTAGAGACGGTTATCCGTATCTATAGCGCGGACGGTCTGCTCCAGAAGGCCTACACGTCTTATGGCGAGACTTCTTGCACCATCAAGGCTGCTAGCGACAATGGATTCTATCTCGTTGAGTTGAGCAACGACAGTATGAAAACAACCTTACGTTACATTGTTAAATAATAGGAGGTAGCACTATGAAGACTATAAAATCAATTCTAATTGCAGCCACTCTTATTGGTGCATCCCTTATGTCGACCCTGTCGGCACAAGAGGCACAACCCGCTAAACACGAGTTCCAGGTGGCTAAAGGCGACTCCGTTATGATTAAACGTGAGTGTCTCAAGTATAGCACAGGTGAGAAACCTTCTGTTTGGGTTTGGGATAAGGTTCATACCGTACGTCAGCTGGGTACCAAGAAATACCCGGACGGAGTACTGCTTATGAATATCTACTCCTGGATCTGCGATACGTGTTTGATTGAGGTTAACGGTTATGCTAAAGAGGCTGCCGCTAAGGCTGCTGAAGAGCAGGCTGAAGAGCGCGCCGCTTGGGAGGCTGCCCAGAAAGCAGCCAAAGAAGAGGAGCAGCGCGTAGAGGCTGAGCAGAAAGCGGCTGAAGAGCAGGCTGCTGCTGAGGCCGCTGCAGTTGCTGCTGCTGAGCAGGCTGCCGCTGAGCAAGCTAAGCAAGACTCAATCAAATCCGAGCAGAAGTTCAAACACAACTATGACCGCTTCACAATCGGTGCTCGCGGTGGTGCGTCGGCATTGATGCATCATGCAGAAATGGGTAACTGGACCTGTGGCGGTGACGCTGTACTCGATCTCCAATATGCTCACTACTGGGCTAAAGACGGTCGTCCGGTTGACCTCGGTATCATCGTTGGTCTCGGCATCGGTTACCACCAGAGTGGATTGGCAAAAGATTCCGATCATACGGAGTTTGACAGGACGGCAGGTACATCGAACGTGCACTATACCGTAGATGTTCAGAATGTGAAGGAAACCGATCATCAATTGCAACTCGAAGTGCCGTTGATGTTCTCCTTGATCCATGACAATGGTTTGTTCTTCAACATCGGTCCGAAGTTCATGATTCCGGTTTACACGCCGTACAAGCAAACGGTTGACCAGAATGATACGCATGTCTCTGCAGTCTTTGAAGAGACCGGCGTCACGGTTATCGACCAAACGCTGACCGGTAAATACACCGGCCAACAACCGGAAGAGAAGAACGGAATCCAGTTCAATATCAACGTTATGTTGACGGCTGAGATTGGATACGAGTGGGTTCTCAAGAGCGGTAACTCGCTGGGTCTGGGTGCGTATGCAAACTATAGCGTTTACAATTCATTCAAGAATACTCCGAATACGGAAGGCTTGTTCAACCTGACAGCTCCGACGGATGATTCCGTTGCTAAATTGGATGTATTGTCCGCTACGCATGCATATGCAGACAAGCTCGGTTACTTCGATGCGGGTATTAAGTTGGCTTATCATTTCAACTTCCCGAAGAAGAAACAGTTCAAGAACTCCAAGCTTTTCTAAAGCATGACGATACTATGTATCGAAACTAGTACATCGGTTTGTTCGGCTGCCATCTGTAAGGATGGCATGCCGATCAAGCAGTGTATATGCCACGAGGGTAGCAACCATGCACGGTTGCTACCTCGCTATATAGAGGAACTGCTCTCGTTCGCGCGGGAGCAGCACCTCTCTACAGAGGCTGTCGCACTCTCCGAAGGGCCCGGCAGTTATACCGGCCTGCGTATAGGTACCAGTACAGCCAAAGGCCTCTGTTACGGTCTGAACGTACCGCTTATTCCCATTCCGACTTTGCAGGTCTTGTGCGAAGCTGCGAAAGAGAAACTGTCCACTCTCAACTGTCCACTCTCAACTGCGGACATCCTGTGTCCGCTTATCGACGCCCGTCGCATGGAGGTCTATACAACGGATGCTGAAGGTAAAGCCCGTGCTGTGGTTGTGGAGCATGAAGAGAGTCTGTATTCAGGAGAGGAAGACGTATACTTCTTCGGCGACGGGGCAGAAAAGTGCTCTACGGTCTTTACGAAGCCCAACTGGCATTACATCCCCGGTATCGTGCCCGAAGCCCAATACGTAGGTGTCTTGGCGGAGCATTTCGCCAATAACCAATCACCTATTACCAATCACCAATTGGCTTACTACGAACCCTATTATCTAAAGGAATTCATTGCAGCCCAGAGTCATGTCAAAGGCCTCAAGTAACGACCGTTGAAAATCACAAATCATAAATATAAAATCATAAATGGATTAATCCTTTTCGTATTAATCCTTTCAAGTTGCTCCACGCAGAAGAATACGTGGGCGACTCGCTCGTTCCACCAGACGAAAGTCAAATATAATATTCTCTATAACGGCAATCTCGCGTATGACGAAGGACTCAAAGCCATCCGCGATGCCAATACGGACGATTATACACGCGTCCTGTATCTCTATCCTGTCTCCAACCATACGGCGGCGCAGGCAGCGAGTTCACAGATGGATAAGACCATCGACAAATGCCGTAAGTGCATCAAACTGCACTCTATCAAATCGAAACCAAAACGTGACCCGAAAAAGGCCAACGATCCCAAATATAAACTATGGTTGCAGTCCGAGGAGTTCAATGCCAATATGAACCTTGCATGGCTGCGGCTCGGTCAGGCGGAGTTCCATAAAGGAGATTTCCTGGGAGCCGTCAGTACCTTCAATTATATCATCAAGCATTATCAAAACGACGCGGATATGATTGCGCAATGCCAGTTGTGGATTGCACGCGCGTATGCCGAGATGGGTTGGCAGTACGAGGCGGAGGACATGCTCAACCGCGTACAGATAGATGCGCTCAGTCGCAAGCATGCCAAACTCTATTCGGCTGTCAAGGCCGACGTGCTGCTCCACGGCGAGCATTATCATGAGGCTTTGCCGTTCGTGAAGATAGCCATGCCGTATGAGAAGCGCAAGATATACCGTCCGCGTTTCGCTTATGTGCTGGGCCAGCTCTATGAGCGGGAGAATAATGCCTCCGAGGCCATTCAGGCGTATAAGCATGTCGTACGGATGGCACCGCCTAATGAGATGGATTTCAACGCCCGTATCCGCATGGCGGAGTTAGGCGGGAAGAGCAGTCTGCGTAAGTTGCGCACGATGACCAAGCAGTCCAAGTTCAAAGACCGTCTGGACCAGATATACGGTGCGATGGGAAATATCTATCTGGCATCTAAAGACACCGCAAGGGCACTCGAGATGTACGACAAGGCTATCGAAGAGTCCACGCAGGCCGGATTGGCCAAGGCGGCTATTCTCCTGCGCGCGGGCGATATATATTTTGAGATGCGCGCGTACGTAAAAGCGCAACCGTGTTATCGCGAAGCGGTGACCATCCTCACAGCCGAGAACCCCGAGTATGCACGTGTCCAGAAGCGCTCCGAAGTGCTGGACGAACTCATTGTCTCCTATACCCAGGCGCAGTTGCAGGACTCGTTGCAACGCCTTGGACATATGACCGAAGAAGAGCAGCGGGCTATCGTCGATAAGATCATAGCGGACCTGATAGAGGCCGAGAGACAGGATTCCATCAAGCAGGCCCAGGCTGCGCGTGACCTTGAGCACGGCGATGATGACTTGCGTAGCGTGAATACTGCCAATATGTTAGGCGGCGGAGGCGCACAGAAGGGCGAGTGGTATTTCTATAACCCGCAACTGGTCAAACAGGGTCAGCAGGAATGGCGTCGCCGTTGGGGTAACCGTCCGCTGGAGGATAACTGGCGGAGACAGAACAAGCAAGTAGTCGCTTCCGACGACTTCGGCATGACGCCCGATGAAGCCGATACGCTGGGTTTGGATAGCCTGAGTACGGACTCCACGAAGATCACGGCACGGGTAGAGACGGACACCCATAAGCCCGAATACTACCTGCAGCAGATACCTAAGACCGAGCAGGACTATATCGTTAGTGACAGCCTCTGGCGCGAAGCGATGATAGCACTCTATTATATCTATCGCGACCGACTGATGGATGAGCCGTTGGCGCAAGAGACCCTGGATGCTCTCGACAAACGTTTCGGTTCGCATCCATCCGTGCTGGCTATCCATGAGGAGGAACAACTGCGTGCGCTGCGCCATGACGAGGCATATATCGCCCGTATGCGGCGGATGCTGGAGGAGCAGGACTCGCTCTATGCAGCGACCTATGCGGCTTATACCAAAGGTCAGTATGCAGAAGTGAAAGCCAACAAGCAGTATGCCGATACAGCCTTTACGCAGAGCCGTCTCATGCCGCATTTCCTCTTCCTCAATGCGGTGGCTGTGGCGCGTACCGACGGACAGGAAGCTTTTGTGAACGAACTGCAGCAACTCGTGGCGAACTACGGAAATACCGAACTGGGCGCGATGGCGAAAGACATGCTTGCGATGATGGGGCAGGGTATGGAGAGTCAGAAAGGTGGCACTACAGGCGACCTGGCCGACCTGCGCGAACAAGCGGATAAGACCGAAGAAGAGGAAGGGGAGAATACCGAACAGCAATGGAGTGAAGACCGCAAACAACCGTCTGTAGTATTGCTTATCCTGCCGAAGGCAGATGATGAAGCACTCAACGAACTGCTGTACGAAGTGGCGTTGTTTAACTTCTCGCAGTTCCTCATCCGTGATTTCGACCTGCAGAAGATGCCGGTCTTCGGAGACGGTTGCGCATTGCGCGTCAGTGGCTTTGCTGATCTCGATGAAGCGGAATGGTGGGTTGACCTCGTGCAGAAGAATGCCGATATGCAGACCGCCCTGCAGCAGGTACAGATAAAGGAAGTTACCGAAGTAAACCTGCCTTTACTAAAGTAAATCGCGCGGGTGAGAATCACCCCGAACAAAAAAAGACGTCCGTAGACATCTTTTTGTCGGGGAGACGTGATTCGAACACGCGACCTCCGGTCCCCCAGACCGTTGCGCTACCGGGCTGCGCCACTCCCCGTCGCTTTCGAAAAAGCGTGCAAAATTACTACTTTTTTTTGAATTGTGCAAATAAAATGCAAAAAAAATTTTATATAGAGACATACGGCTGCCAGATGAATGTAGCGGATAGCGAAGTGGTGGCAGCCATCATGCAGACGACGGATGCCGAACTGACCGAGCGATGGGAAGATGCAGATATCATCCTGCTCAATACCTGTTCCATTCGCGATAATGCCGAGCAGAAAGTCGGTGCCCGTCTCCGTGAACTCAAGGCGCATATCAAAAATCATAAATCACCAACCACCAATCACAAATACACCATCGGTGTCATCGGTTGTATGGCCGAGCGGATGGGACAGGAACTGATTGATGATTTCGGAGTGGATTTTGTAGCGGGACCGGATGCTTATCTGGATATTCCGAACCTGTTGGCGCAATGTGAGCAAGGCCATAAGGCGATGAATGTGCAGCTGAGTACCACCGAGACCTATCGCCAGATCATCCCTTCGCGTATCGGACGCTCCATCAGCGGCTTTGTGTCCATCATGCGCGGCTGTAATAACTTCTGTTCCTATTGCGTGGTGCCTTACACCCGCGGACGCGAACGCAGTCGGGATGTCGAGTCGATTCTCAATGAGGTGCGTGACCTCCAAGCACGCGGTTACAAGGAAGTGACCCTCCTCGGCCAGAACGTCAATTCGTACAAGTATGAAGAAGTGGACTTCGCTGACCTGCTGGAGATCGTCGCAGAGGCTGTTCCGGACATGCGTATCCGCTTTACAACCTCGCATCCGAAGGATATGTCCGATAAGACGCTCGAGGCCATCAGCCGCCATAAGAACCTATGTAAGTTCATTCATTTGGCTGTGCAGTCCGGTTCCAATCATATCCTCCAGTTGATGAACCGCAAATATACGCGTGAGTGGTATCTGGACCGCATTGCGGCTATCCGGCGTATCCTGCCTACGGCAGCC
Source organism: Paludibacteraceae bacterium (assembly GCA_017507715.1). Lineage (GTDB taxonomy): Bacteria > Bacteroidota > Bacteroidia > Bacteroidales > Paludibacteraceae > Colicola. The sequence continues at coordinate 15,733 of JAFWAK010000097.1, forward strand.
ATCAGTACGGATATCTTCTGCGGCTTTCATGATGAGACGTTGGAGGACCATGCCCAGACGCTGAGTCTGATGCGTGAGGTGGGCTTCGACTCGGCTTTCATGTTCAAATACTCCGAGCGGCCAGGAACGTACGCACACAAGCATCTGCCGGATAACATCCCTGAAGAAGAGAAAGTACGTCGACTCAATGAGATCATCGCCCTGCAGACACAGCTCTCGCTCGAGTCCAACCAACGTGAGATAGGCAAGACCGTTGAGGTGCTTGTGGAAGGGTTCTCCAAGCGCAGCCATGACGATATGTACGGACGTACGGAGCAGTACAAGACCGTTGTCTTTCCGCGTACGAATCAGAAGATAGGCGATCTCGTCCAAGTGCGTGTTTTGGAGGCCTCTGCTGCTACTTTACGGGGCGAAATCGTGTAAAAAGCGCTAAAAATCGCATTTTTCTCGTGAAAAAACGATTTTTTTCAAAGAAAAATTTGCTCATATCAAATAAAAGCAGTACTTTTGCACTGAAAATATAAAATTTTCATAGTTAAGGTTTAGGTTTAATGGCAATAGGAGGCTGTGAAGTTTCCTATTGTTTTTAGACAAAAGACTAAAAAGAATAGACATTACAGTCGATTGTTTTTAGACATTTTTTTTTATGGCAGACGAGAATACAAATATTATACCGGACTTGACGGATGTCGAGGAAGTTCGCAAAGCGATTATCGCCAGCGAGATATTGAATCGAAAATATTAAACACAAGATAAGAAATGGCAGTAACGTACATGACCGAAGAAGGTCTAAAGAAATTGAAAGAGGAGATTCAGCAGTTGGAGACTGTTGAGCGCCCGCGTATCATTGCCGCGATAGCCGAGGCACGTGAGAAAGGCGATTTGAGTGAGAATGCGGAGTATGACGCCGCGAAGGAGGCACAGGGCGCGCTGGAGACAAAGATTGCTATCCTGAAAGGTCGTATGGCGGAAGCGCGTGTGCTCGACGCTTCGGATATCCGTACCGACGAGGTGCAGATTCTGACCAAAGTGCGCGTACGCATGCAGAACGGTATGGAGAAGACTTTCCATCTCGTGACCGAAGGAGAGGCGAATCTGGCAGAAGGTAAGATATCCGTCACCACTCCGATTGCGAAAGGTCTGATGGGCAAGAAAGTGGGCGAAACGGCAGAGATCCAAGTGCCCGCAGGTGTAATGAAACTGGAAATCCTTGAGATATCCCTTTAACAATAACCAATCACCATGACTCTCTTTACACGCATTATCAAGGGTGAGATCCCGAGTTATAAGGTGGCTGAGGATGACAAGCACTATGCTTTCCTCGACATCAACCCGCTGACCAAAGGTCATACGCTCGTTATCCCGAAACTGGCTGAGCCGGAAGCCGATTATATCTTTGACCTCACGGACGAGCAACTGCAAGGCCTCATCACGTTTGCTGCGAAGGTGGCACGTGGAATCAAGGCCGCTACGGGATGCAAGCGCGTAGGCGTTGCCGTATTAGGAATGGAAGTGAACCATGTGCATGTGCATCTCGTGCCGATGAATAGCGAGAAAGACATGCTCTTCACCAATCCCAAACTCTCCCTTCCGGCCGAAGAGATGGCCTTCATCGCCAACTCGATCGCCGAAGCGATTGAGAAGAAATAAAAAAGAAACCCGCGATGCCGCGGGTTTTCTTTTTATCACTTACCAGATGGACACCCGGTCCTCGGGTTTAATATACATTGGACTTTCTTCCGTTACATTCCATGCCTCATACCATGCGTTGATCTGCGGCAGAGCACCGTTGACACGCCAGCGGCCGAGTGAGTGCGGGTCACTCTTCGTGCGGTTCAGTATCTCCTCCGGACGGATGTTACCTGCCCATACATTGGCGTATGCCAGGAAGAAACGCTGTGCCGGCGTGAAGCCGTCGCGGGTCTGCAGACGCTCGTTCTCCGGCTTCGACTCCTCGTTGAGCGTAAAGGCCAGATAAGCCACTTGCAGTCCGCCGTGATCGGCAATGTTCTCACCTAAGGTGAAGGCTCCGTTGGCATGTACGCCCGGCGCCACCTCGATCTTGTTGAAGGCCTCTTCCATCACTTTCGTGCGGGCGTCAAAAGCCGCCTTGTCCTCGGTCGTCCACCAGTTGACCATGTTACCGTCCTTGTCGAACTGGCAACCTTGGTCGTCGAAGCCGTGCGTCATCTCATGACCGATGACTACACCTATCGCGCCGTAGTTGAAAGCGTCGTCGGCACTCATGTCGAAGAACGGGTATTGGAGTATACCGGCCGGGAAGCATATCTCGTTGCTCGACGGGTTGTAATAGGCGTTGACCGTTTGCGGCGTCATGTACCATTTGGTCTTGTCTACCGGCTTACCCAAATAACTGAGGCTGTAGTCCTGCTCGAATTTGGCGGCGCGCTGCAGGTTGGCATAATAGGTGTCCTCGGGGTTGATATCCAACTTGCTGTAGTCGCGCCATGTGTCCGGATAACCGATCTTGATGGTGATGGCATTCAGTTTCTCCAGCGCCTTTGCTTTCGTCTCGTCGCTCATCCATGCGAGGTTCTCGATGCGGATGCCGAGGGCTTTCTGCAGGTTCTTCACCAGTGCCAGCATACGCGCTTTGTTCTCCTCCGGGAAGTATTTGGCCACGTACATCTGACCAACCGCCTCACCTAAGGTACCGTTGACGACGCCTACCGCGCGTTTCCATAGCGGACTCGGTTCTTCACGACCCGATAGTACCTTGCCGTAGAAGTCGAAAGTCGTCATGTAAATCTCCGTCGTCAGGTAGGATGAAGCGCCTTCGATAACCTGCCATGCGAAGAGAGTCTTGAGGTCTTCGAGCGGCTCGTCCTCCAGCATCTTACCTGCCTCTTGGAGGTGCGGGATCTGACCGATAGACAGGCTGTCCAACTCAACGCCAAGAGCTGCGAAATACTCCTTCCAGTTCACTTGCGGAACGAGGGCCTGCAACTCATCGATACTCATCTTGTTGTAGTTCTGTATCGGGTCGCGTAACTCCACGTTGCTGTATGCCGCTTTGGCCAGACGCGTCTCCATGCGCAGTATCGTCTGTGCACGCTCGGCGGCGTTCTCAAAGCCGAACAGGCCGAATAGTTTCTCCACGTACGCCACGTATGCCTCGCGTATCGAGCGCGTGTGCTCGTCTTCATCTATATAATACTCTTTCTCGCCTAACGAGAAGCCGGCCTGGTACTCGTTGAGGATGTTCATCGAACTATTCATCGCATCGGCATCGACGTACATCGCCCATAACTGGAAATCCATGGCGGCACCGAGCACGCGCGATAACTCGTCACGCGACGAGATGGCGGCTATCTCATCCAGCGTCTGCTGAACCGGCGCGATACCTTCTGCGTCCCGACGAGCCGTATCCATCGCCATGTTATATACATCGCCTATCTTCTGTGCTATAGAACCCTGTTTGTGTTTTTTCGCAGCTATCTCTTTGATGAGACCGTTGACTTGCTCCAGGTTGTTCAATCCGAGTTTGTCGAACGATCCGAAACGGCTGTATTCCGGTGTCAAAGGGTTGTTAGCCATCCATCCGCCGCAGGCGAACTGATAGAAATCATTCTGCGGTACGGCCGTGGTGTCCAAGTTCGCCAGGTCGATACCCGTTGTCTGTTGTTTGGTTGTGCATGCTGTTGTCATAAGCGTTAATGCTGCCAGCGTAAAAATAAGTTTCTTCATACGATAATTTTTCAAAATCGAATGCAAAAGTACAAAAAATCTTGCATATATGCAAAAAAAATTGTAATTTTGCACGCAAAATTTGTTCAAACAAAAAACAAAAGATATGATACTCGACAAATTAGAGAATGCTGATTGGTATTATGACAGCGTACCGGGATTAAAGGAATTCATGCAGTTCTACAACGACAATGACCTGGAGGAACTGCCGGCTTGTAAGATATTTCTCGACGGCAAGGACCTGTTCGTCAATATCTTGGACTTCAAGGGCAAGGAAGAGTCCAAATGCCGCATGGAGGCGCACAAGGACTACCTGGATATCCAGATTCCGTTAGGCGACGATGAGGTCATGGGCTGGAAGGCACAAGTGGACTGTCAGGAAGTCACGCAAGAGTATGATGAAGGCAAGGACGTAGAGTTCTATGGCGACAAAGCCACGGCTAAATTCACCGTTCCCGCCGGTCACTTCGCAGTATTCTTCCCTTCTGATGCACACCAACCGGGTATCGCGCCGGGTAAGGAGTACCGCAAGTTGATTGTTAAAGCAAGAGTTAACAATTGACATAAGCACATACCTAGCATTTAGGTAGCATATAGGTAGCACTTAGGTAGCACATACATAGCATAAACATAGCATCACTAATGAAAAACACATACAACTATGGCAACATGTAAAAAGGCGAAAGAGCCGAAACACTTGAAGCTCGTTGAGCGTGACCCGTATCTGCAGCCGTATGAGGGCGCATTACAGGGACGTTATGACTATGCCGTCAACAAGGAGAAAGAGATCACAGGCGGTCAGCCGCTCGCGGAGTGGGCTACCGGATATCTCTATTTCGGATTACATCATACCGACAAAGGATGGGTGCTCCGCGAATGGGCTCCGAACGCCACTGCCATCTATATCAAGGGCGACATGAACAACTGGCAGAAAGACGAGGCCTATCGTCTGCAGCCTGTGGGCAACGGCGTATGGGAAGCCCAGCTGCCGGAGAAAGCCATGCAGCATGGCCAGATGTACAAACTGCTCGTCGAGTGGAACGGCGGTTACGGAGAGCGTATCCCGTCTTATGTACGCCGCGTTGTGCAGGACGAGCAGACCAAGATATTCTCCGCGCAGGTATGGAACGAGCCCGAATATCCATGGAAGAACAAGGGTAAACGCCTCAAAGAGAAAGGCGGACTCTATATATACGAGTGCCACATCGGCATGAGTTCCGAGCAGGAGAAAGTCAATTCTTACGAAGAGTTCCGCCGTGATGTACTGCCGCGTATCGCCGAGCTGGGCTATAACTGCGTGCAGATCATGGCTATTCAAGAACACCCGTATTACGGTTCGTTCGGCTACCATGTATCGAACTTCTTTGCAGCCAGCAGCCGTTTCGGTACGCCGAATGAGTTGAAAGCGCTCATCGACGATGCACACGGTCGCGGCATGCATGTGATTATGGACCTTGTGCATAGTCATGCGGTTAAGAATGAGCTGGAAGGACTCGGTAACTTCGATGGTACGGGCTATCAGTATTTCCATGACGGCGGCCGTCGTGAGCATCCTGCATGGGATAGCCTCTGCTTCAACTACGGCAAGAACGAAGTGCTGCATTTCCTGCTGAGTAACTGTAAGTTCTGGCTGGACGAGTATGACTTCGACGGTTTCCGCTTCGACGGCGTGACCAGTATGATATACCGCAGCCACGGTCTGGGTGAGGACTTCAACGGCTATCCGAGTTACTTCAACGGTAACGAAGACGGCGATGCGCTGATGTACCTGACGCTGGCTAACAAACTGATTCACGAGGTTAAACCCGAGGCGATCACGATTGCCGAAGAGATGAGCGGTATGCCGGGTCTGGCTTGTCCGATAGCGGACGGCGGAGTGGGCTTCGACTATCGTCTGGCGATGGGTATTCCGGATTTCTGGATCAAATATATCAAGGAAGTGAAGGATGAAGACTGGAAGGCCGGTCATATCCTATTCGAGATGACGAATCGCCGTGAGGATGAGAAGACCATCTCTTATGCCGAGAGTCATGATCAGGCGCTCGTGGGCGACAAGACCATCATCTTCCGTCTCGTGGATGCAGACATGTACTGGCATTTTGAGCACGGTCACTCCACCTATATGGCCGACCGCGGTATTGCGCTGCATAAGATGATCCGTCTTATCACCGCCTCTACCATCAACGGCGGTTACCTCACCTTTATGGGTAACGAGTTCGGTCATCCGGAATGGATCGACTTCCCGCGTGAGGGCAACGGATGGAGTTATAAATATGCCCGCCGTCAGTGGAGTCTGGTGGACAACCCCAACTATTTCTTCGCGGACCTCAACCGCTTCGACGAGGCGATGATTCATCTGCTCAAGAAGCATATCCTGATTCAGAACCCGACGGCCGAAGAGAAGAAATACAACGTAGGCAAACACCTGCCGTGGGTGATGAAATGGTGGGACAACGAGGGCGACCAAGTGGTAGCGTACTCGCGTAACGATCTGCTGTTCATCTTCAACTGGAACGGCCAGAAGTCCTTTGCCGACTATGGCATGCTCGTACCGGAAGGCAAATACAAAGTGGTGCTGAATACCGATGCGAAAGAGTTCGCAGGCTTTGGATTGAGCGACGACAGCGTCGAGCATTTCACAGAGCATGACGGATTGTATGCCAAGGACGGCAAGGGTTGGCTGAAGATGTACCTGCCGGCAAGAAGTGCTGTTGTTTTACAAAAAATAGATTGATATGAAAAAATATTTGATTATACTGGCTGCGGCTGTGATGGCTGTCAGCTGTGCCAAGAAACCCGCTGCGGGTGAAGAGCAACCGGTATCTACTGATACGACGGAGAAGGTAACGCCTGCAGAGCATGAGACGGTAGTCAACGCGCTGCCGTACGATGATATCACCGGTGTTACGCCGGAAGGTAATGAACTGAAACTGAGCGACCTCGTAGGCAAGACCGACTATGTGTTGCTCGACTTCTGGGCCAGTTGGTGCGGACCGTGCCGTCGTTTCATCCCGGTACTCAAGGAGATATACAACTCCCAACCGGCCGGTCACCTGCAGATACTCAGCTGTTCGGTGGATCGCGACGTAATGGCATGGCAAGTGGCGCTCAACGAAGAACAGATGCCTTGGCCGCAGATGCGCGAAGACGAGGCACATCCCTGCTCCGAGATGTACAACGTGCAGTTCATTCCGCATACCGTACTTTTCGACCGTGAGGGCAACATCGTAGCCGTCAATCCGGAAGAACCTGATTTGGAAAATATATTATTGAATTAAATATGCGAGTAATTATTGAACCTTCGTATGACCTGCTGAGCCAGTGGGCTGCGAATTATGTGGCAAAACGAATCAACGAGTTCGGCCCGAAAGAGAGCACGCCGTTCGTATTAGGTCTGCCGACGGGCAGTTCGCCGCTGGGCATGTATAAAGCCCTCATCAAACTGAACCAGGAAGGCAAAGTGTCTTTCCGTAATGTGGTGACCTTTAATATGGACGAGTATGTCGGCCTGCCGGAAGAGCACCCCGAGAGCTATCATAGCTTCATGTGGAATAACTTCTTCAACCATATCGACATCCGCAAGGAGAACGTGAATATTCTCAACGGCAATGCCGCTGACTTGGCAGCCGAGTGCGCACGCTATGAGGAGAAGATCAAGAACTACGGCGGTATTCATCTGTTCCTCGGCGGTATCGGTCCGGACGGACATATTGCGTTCAACGAACCGGGTTCGTCGCTCACCAGCCGTACGCGTAAGAAAGAGTTGACGACCGATACCATCATCGCCAACAGCCGTTTCTTCGAGAACGATGTCAACAAAGTTCCCAAGACTGCTCTCACCGTAGGTGTAGGTACTGTGATGGATGCCAAAGAGGTGCTGATCGTAGTCAACGGTCATAACAAAGCACGTGCATTACAACACGCTATAGAAGAGCCGATTAGCCATATGTGGACCGTTTCTACTCTGCAGATGCACCAGCATGGTATCATCGTCTGCGATGAGGCTGCCTGCGAGGAACTCAAAGTCGGTACCTATAAGTATTTCCGCGACATCGAGCGCAATAATCTTGATCCAGCTACGCTGCTTTAATTAAAAATTAAGAATTAAGAATGTTGGAGATATATAATTCTCTATCACGCTATAAGGAGACTTTCAAACCCTTGCACGAAGGACACGTAGGCATGTATGTCTGCGGTCCTACTGTGTATGGCGATGCGCATCTGGGCCATGCCCGTCCGGCAATCACGTTCGACTTGCTCTATCGCTATTTGATGCACCTTGGCTATAAAGTGCGCTATGTGCGTAATATAACCGATGTGGGACACCTCGAGCACGATGCCGATGAAGGGGAAGACAAGATAGCCAAGAAAGCACGTCTGGAGCAACTGGAGCCGATGGAGGTAGTGCAGTTCTATACCAATCGCTATCATCGCGACATGAGTGCGCTTAATGTGTTGCCGCCGTCTATCGAGCCCCATGCCTCTGGACATATCATCGAGCAGATTGCTTTTGTGCAGAAGATCTTGGATAAGGGATATGCCTATGTATCCAATGGCTCTGTCTATATGGATGTAGAGAAATACGCGAAGGATTATCCGTACGGCAAGTTGTCGGGACGTAACCTCAACGATATCGTCACTGAGACCCGTGAGTTGGACGGTCAGGACGAGAAGAAGCATAGCTATGACTTCGCGTTATGGAAGAAAGCCGCACCCGAGCATATCATGCATTGGCCGAGTCCGTGGAGCGAAGGCTTCCCGGGATGGCACATGGAGTGCTCGACGATGGGAACCAAGTACCTTGGTGAGACCTTTGACATCCACGGCGGCGGTCTGGACCTGATCTTCCCGCATCATGAGGCGGAGATAGCACAGTCTTGTGCCGCCCTCGGACATGAGTCGGTGCATTACTGGATGCATAACAACATGATCACCATTGCGGGTAAGAAGATGGGTAAGAGTTACAATAACTTCATCACCCTTGAGCAGTTTTTCAGCGGGAACCATCCGCTGTTGAGCAAGCCCTTCGGTCCGATGGTCATCCGTTTCTTCATCCTGCAGGCCCATTATCGCTCGACGGTGGACTTCTCATCCGAAGCCCTTGAGGCTGCCGAGAAAGGTCTGCAACGTATGCAGGAGGCCTACGCCCGTCTGCTGAAACTGCAGGCATCCAAAGAGACTACGGTGGAAGTGGCGGGTCTGCGTGAGCGTTGTACCGAAGCGATGGACGATGACCTGAATAGCCCGTTTGTCATTGCGGCGCTCTTCGACTCCGCACGTGCCATCAACACCGTTTGGGACGGCAAAGGGACTATTAGCGAAGCGGACCTGAAAGAACTGCGTGAGGTATGGAAGACCTTCGCCATTGATATACTCGGTCTGCGTCTGGAAGAACAAGGTGCCGGCGACGACAAGATGAAAGCATTCAACGGCGCCATTGACCTGCTACTCGGAATCCGTCTGCAAGCCAAGCAGAACAAGGACTGGGCGACCAGCGATAAGATACGCAATGAACTGACCGCACTCGGATTCCAGATTAAAGACACCAAAGATGGCTTTGAATGGAATATCTAAAATAGGCGTCATCGTTTTACTGCTCGGCGTGGCCTTCTTCACAGGCTGCGCCGCTTGCAGTAATAAGGAGACGCGAGAGCCGGAGATTATTGAGGACAGTCTGGTATGGTATCCCGGGCGGACGTTCAGTTATAAAATCAAGTTCAATGATCTGCAATCCAAGCAGCACGAAGTAGCCTCCCGTATCGGTCTGGCGCGACCGCCAAAAGACCGTGCTGACGCCGCGAGTATGCGCAAGCAGCTGGTGGAGATTAAGACGAATGAGAATTATATCGTGGATAGCCTGACGCACTCCGTGCCGTACCTGATCCCGTCCGCCAAACGCGAACTGGATTCCATCGGAGCAGAGTGGGCAGATATCTTACGCCGCAACGGACTGCCGCATTACCGCTTCTATGTTACTTCGGTGCTGCGTACGCAGGAGGATATCAAGTATCTGCAGCGCAGCGGAAATATCAATTCCGTCACGCAGAGTTGCCATTGTTACGGCACAACTTTCGACCTCGCGTATATGCGTTATGATAAGGTAACGCGCTCGCGCGAGTACATGCATGAAGATAATCTGAAACTGGTGCTGGGACAGGTGTTACTGAATCATCAGCGGGCGAATAAGATATACGTCAAGTACGAGGCCAAGCAGAGTTGCTTCCACATCACCGTGCGTCAGTAGTGCCGTTCGATTTCTCGCAGACGTCTATCAGACTGCAGTCCGTACACGCCTCACTGCCCGCTTTCTGTTGCGGGCAGTTTTCTTTCGGTCGCTTGGCTTTGATACGCTCGTTGATCTCAATGAGCGCAGCCACTACGACGCCGAGAATAATAAAAGCAATCAGAGCCCACATACATTATCAATCATAAATTTCGGCCTCGTCAACGCGGTCTTCTTCGATGACGAGGTTGTCGATGATGAACTGTTGGCGCTCGGTGGTATTCTTGCCCATATAGTACGCCAGCAATTCCTTCACGTTATCGTCTTTGCGCAGGTTGACCTGGTCAAGACGAATGCCATTCCCGATGAAACCCTTGAACTCGTCCGGTGAGATCTCTCCCAATCCTTTGAATCGCGTGATCTCGGGGTTCTTGATTTTGTTCATCGCTTTCACGCGCTCCTCCTCTGAATAGCAGTAGATGGTCTGGTTCTTATCCTTAACGCGGAAGAGCGGTGTTTGAAGGATATAAACATGTCCTTTCTTAACGAGGTCCGGGAAGAACTGCAGGAAGAAGGTGAGCATCAGCAGGCGGATGTGCATACCGTCCACATCGGCATCGGTAGCGATGATCACTTTGTTATAGCGCAACTCGTCCAGACCATCCTCGATATTAAGCGCCGACTGCAGGCAGTTGAACTCCTCGTTCTCATATACCACCTGTTTGGTAAGACCGTAGCAGTTGAGCGGTTTACCGCGCAGCGAGAACACAGCCTGCGTACGTACGTCACGACTCTTTGTGATGGAACCCGACGCTGACAGACCCTCGGTGATGAAGATGCAACTCTCCAGACGCAGGTCGTCGTCCGAGTCCTTGGAACTCTTGACCGGCTTGGTGTCGTTGAGGTGGATCTGGCAGTCACGCAGTTTGGGATTGTTGACCAGATTCTTCTTCGCACGCTCACGTGCCGCCTTGGTTACACCGGCAATGGCCTTACGCTCTTTCTCGGAGTCTTGTATCTTTTGCAGCATGATCTCCACGGTCTGCGGAGTCTTATGCAGATAGTTATCCAACTGCTGCTTGACGAAGTCATTGACGAACTTGTTGACGCTCACACCACCAGTCGGGCTCATGTCTTTGGAACCCAACTTCACTTTCGTCTGGCTCTCGAAGACCGGTTCCTCCACGTTGATGGCAATCGCACCTACGACACCGTTACGGATATCCGCCAGTTCCTGGTTCTTATTGAAAAACTCCTTGATGGTACGTCCGATAGCTTCGCGGTATGCGGCTTGGTGTGTACCGCCCTGGATGGTGTGCTGACCGTTGACGAACGAGTAATACTCATCGCCGTTCTGGTCTGTATGCGTCAAGGCGATCTCTATATCGTCGCCTTTGATATGAATAATCGGGTAGAGCGGGTTGACCGTCATGTTCTCCGTGAGCAGGTCTAACAGACCGTTCTTGGATACGAATTTCTTGCCGTTGAAGACGAGCGTCAGACCCGTGTTGAGGTAGGCATAGTTACGCAGCAATTCCTCGATATAGTCATCGCGGAAATGGTAGTTCTCAAAGAGTCCCTTGCTGTCGTCCGGCACGAACTCGATGATCGTACCGCGTTTCTCATTGCCGGTATAATCGATGATACCGCTATCCTTGGTCAGTTTGCCTTGCGCGAACTCCGCCCGACGCATCTTGCCCTCGCGGTATGACTCTACAGCGAAGAAGGATGAGAGGGCGTTCACGGCTTTCGTACCAACACCATTCAGACCGACGGATTTCTTGAAGGCCTTGCTGTCGTATTTACCACCGGTATTGAGCACGCTAACCACTTCGACCAGTTTGCCCAACGGAATACCGCGGCCATAGTCACGCACGCGTACACGTCCGTCTGCTACATCCACTTCAATCATCTTTCCTTCGCCCATACGATACTCGTCAATGGAGTTGTCGATACTCTCTTTGATGAGCACATAAATGCCGTCGTCCGAATGACTGCCGTCACCTAACTTACCGATGTACATACCCGGACGACGACGGATATGCTCCATGTCATCGAGGTGAATAATGTTCTCGTCGCCGTAGTCCACGGCATTCAAATTTATTGTGTTTTCTTCTGCCATAATTCAATAATATATTGCTTCGCTGCCTCGTACTCATTCGGTATGATGCCGTCTAGTATAGCATCTTTGACAGCAGCTTTCAGTTCGCCCACCAACGAGCAGGGTTCCAAGTGGAACATCTCCATAATCTCGTCACCGTTGACAGGCGGTTGGAAATTACGAATGCGGTCTCGTTCTTCAAGTTCCACCATCTTCTGCCGTACCAGTTGATAGTTATGATGGAATCGTGCTTTCTTCTCCTCGCTGCGGCTCGTGATATCCGCATCGCAGAGCAGCATGAGGTCGTCTATATCGTCGCCCGCTTCGAAGAGGAGCCTACGCACCGCGCTGTCCGTCACGGTCTCTTCTATCAGGTTGATGGGCCGCATGTGCAGATCTACCATCTTCTTCACATAGTCCATCTTCTCGTTGAGCGGCAACTTCATCTTCGCAAAGATCTTCGGCACCATCTTCGCACCGATATAATTATGGTTGCGAAAGGTCCAGCCCGCCTGTGCATCCCATGCCTTGCTCTTCGGCTTGCCTATATCATGGAGCAGGGCGGCCCAGCGCAGCCAGAGGTTATCGGATGTCTCTGCTAAATTATCCAGCACCTTGAGCGTATGCAGGAATACATCCTTGTGTCCGCGTCCTTCTTTGACTTCGACGCCTTTGAGTGCAGCCAGTTCCGGGAAAATCAGCTGCAGCAGTCCTGTCTTATCCAACAGCAGAAACCCTTCCGACGGCCGGCGGCTGAGTATGATCTTATTCAGTTCCTCCGCAATACGCTCGCGCGTGATAATACCGATACGTTCTTTATTGCGCGCGATGGCGTCGAAGGTCTCTCCATCGAGGTTGAAACCCAATTGCGTGGCAAACCGTATAGCCCGCATCATACGTAGCGGGTCATCACTGAATGTGATGTCGGGGTCTAGCGGCGTACGGATGATGCATTGCTCCAAATCCCCTATGCCGTCAAACGGGTCCAGCAACTCGCCATACCGTGCCTTATTCAGGCAGATGGCCATGGCATTGATGGTAAAGTCCCGTCTGTTTTGGTCTTCCTCCAGCGTGCCGTATTCTACAATCGGATTGCGGCTGTCATGCGTGTAACTCTCGCGCCTTGCGCCTACGAACTCCAGTTCCAATTCTCCGCGTTTCACCTGCGCCGTACCGTAGGTCTTGAAAACCGACAGATGGGCACCCTTGCCGATACGCTTGGCTACCGACTCCGCTAATGCGATACCCGAACCGACCACGACTATGTCGACGTCATCTGACGGCCGATGTAGAAACAGATCCCTTACCCAGCCACCGATGACATAACATTCAAGCCCGAGGTTATCCGCCTCTTCACCCACCATCCGCAGCACTGGATTCTCTATTTTCGGGTCGTTTACATGCATATTTTGTAAAATCGGGTGCAAATTTACTACAAATTTCTCAAATTTGCAAGATTTAAAGCAAAAAAAATAGTCTGTGCTCGAACAAGCGTGTTTTTTGCTTTATAGATTGTAGTTTGCACGAAAGTGCGAACGTAAATTCGGCGGGAACCCGCTTGCGGGAGGGCCGAAATTACAAAAAACAAAATATTTCGAGGACACCGACACGGCAGAGCCGTCCCACCTCGAAATAATAAAGGGGGTTATTCCAAAAAATCAAAAAGGTCTATGACCTCGGTTTATTAGCACAATTATCTCAATTTATGCGAGCATAATGGGCTAAAATACCAAATAAACCATGCAAAATGCATTTTTTTGATTTTTCTAACAGAAATATTTGGTCAAATAAAAAAAATGTCGTACCTTTGCACGCTTTTTCGAGTAAAAAGCACGTCATTCATTATTAACCGGGCACGAATTCGCGTAATTCAACGCCCACCAAAAAAACAAAAAACAAATGGCAACAAAGATTCGTTTGGCTCGTCATGGTCACAAAGACTACGCTTTCTACCACATCGTAGTAGCAGACAGCCGCTCGCCGCGTGACGGCAAAATTATCGAACGTATCGGTTCGTTCAACCCGAACACCAACCCTGCAGCAGTCATCCTGAATTTTGACCGCGCATTGTATTGGGTAGGCGTAGGTGCACAACCGACTGACACTGTACGCACCATCCTCTCGAACGAGGGTGTACTGCTCATGAAGCACCTCAACGGTGGTGTAGCAAAGGGTGCGTTTAGTCAGGAAGAGGCTCAGAAGCGTTTCGACGCTTGGAAGGCTCAGAAGGATGCTAAGAATGGTAAGATCAGCGAAGCTGAGGCTGCAAAGAAAGCTGCTGCTGCCAAGGCTCTCCTCGCTCAAGAGGTAGAGACCAACAAGGCAAAAGCTGCTGCTGTAGCTGAGAAGCGCGCTGCTGCCGCTGCTGAGTTGGCTGCTGCCGCTCAGGAGGCTGCGCAAGAAGCTGCTGCTGCAGAGGCAGAGGCTAATGGCGAGGCTCCTGCAGAGGAACCGGCTGCTGAAGAGGTTGAGGCATAAATCCTGCTCCATTCGAGCGAAAAGAAGTCCAAAAACGACAGTTTTGGGCTTTTTTTTGTGTAATAGTTGTAACTTCGGACTCCGCCGCCCTCTAGGCTTCCCCCGAAGCTACGTTCGCACATCTGCGCAAACAACAAGCTCTTTCCGGCAAAAAGCTCTAATAAATTAGATTTTTTCCGAAAAAGACTTGTATATTCCAAATTTTTGTAGTACCTTTGCGCACCTTTGTGCGCAGCAACAAGTAAAGAAGTGAAGACGCTATACAAAAATATGGTTTCCATCGGGGTGTTACAGGTCGCCAATTACCTCATCCCGTTCTTGGTATTACCTATCATCAGCCGTATTTTAGGGGCGTCTTTGTTCGGTTCGGTCAGTTATGCGCAGAATATCATTTCGTATCTCACGC
>JAFWAK010000098.1 GCA_017507715.1 Paludibacteraceae bacterium
ATCGCACAAATAGCATTCATCGGATAATAGGTATAGTTTGTTGATATATACCGATAGGATTTGTCTTACCTGTCGCTTGTTGGATCTCGGTATCTTGCAACAACTTCACTACGTTCGTTAGTTCAAAGGGATACGGATAGGCCACTAAGGTCAACTTGTCAGTCGTTCCGGCAGGGGCAAAAGTCAAGGGATATTCATGCATCCTCACGGACGAGACTGCCGGCACATAAAGCGTCAAAATCGCCTGTTTCTCGTCCAATGGAAAGATAGCGCTCTCCGTTCCCTCGGCATCGCGATCAATAATATTCATATAGAGCGGTGTGTCACTCAGGTTATTGAATTGCACGATCACCATCTGCCCTTCTCTCACGCGCTCCACCGGCTGCCGTGTCTGAAAATCCAGCAATAGGAAGGATACCGGTAACTCGCCTTTGCGGCAATGCAGGATAGCGCGTGCTATCTCCCGCTCTTCTTCCTCGCCACGGTACGTCACGCCGCCCTGTGTCGCCATACCTTTCGTGCGCTCTTCCTCTATGCCGAAGAGTTTATTGTACATCCCTATGATATACTCTTGCATCAACCGCCGTGTATGCGGCTGTACGTTACTGATCAACTGCTCTATCGGCTTGGCATCAACAGTCTGCAGAGAATAGATTTTGTTATTCGTCCTGTCCAGCACAGTCACATGCCCGTACTCACTTGTCCTGAGCAGATCGGTCGTCTGCAACTCCATCGTGCTATATACCGCCTTCCATTCGCCGCCACGCATCACTTGCGCTTCACCGTTGACCGTATAAGCATAGTATTGGGATTGCGCCGAAACGCAGAGACATAATAGAATAATTACTATTCGTATTCGTTTCATTTCTTTCGTATTTTCTGTATACCGTGAACGGTTACACCTATTAGCCATCGCCCGATCCAAAGCGTCGCAGGGGCTATAATCATTACTTTTAGGATCTCGAAATACCGCTCGAAAGCCCAGAAGAGAATATATCCTATCATGATAAGCAGGACTATCAGTACGAAGCGGCAGGTTTTCTGTACCGTCGATATCCATTTCTTTTTCAGCTCCTCCGCCTCTTTGCCGCGTGGCTGCCAAATTCCCGCTATAGCGGCTCCTATCGATTCTGCCAGGATCCATAGCCATAGGAAAATGCCCATGATTAGCCATGTCCAGAACGCGTGCATTTGTTTGAACCACCGGCCGCTCATCGCCGTCTGGATTATCTGCTTATGGATTTGCACGCCGAACATACGGGTGTTCACGCGGTATGCAAACGGTGTCTTTTTCAGGTCCGTCATGTCCAACGCATCGCCTATCACAACGATCTGGTCATGCAGGAAAGACCAGTTGAACGGCTTGATATACGGACGGAGGACCGTTGTATCCACTATCGAGTAATCGATCAGCCACGACGTCTTTTCGTCCGGAACTGATATCCCCATCTCCGATATCATACGATAGGCAAAGGATGTAAACTATCGCCGTCAAACACCTGCATAGGGCTCATTTCCCTGAGTATCCCCTGCGGAAAATTCACCAATCCTTCCTCTACACCTGTCTCTTCACTGAAGAACGACCGCGCATACCGATACCCGCCTTCGTAAGCTTGCTGTTCGCTCGCTACGATTACCTTCGGAATCTTCCGGATTGCTTCCGTCAGATGCCTGTCCGCTTCCGGGTCCGACAGCGCCCGTTCGCCGAAGATCACGTCTAATCCTACCAGATAGGGTTCAGCCGCAGCTATGCTGTCCAACAGCTGTGCTATCTCTTCACGCGAACGATAGGCATGTATATCCAGTAGCACTACTTGTCTGCCTTCGTAAGTCGGTATCTCTGCCTTGCGATGGAAATAGAGATACAGGTCCGTGAACCGGAACTCCTCTAACAGCACCTGCTTCGGTGCCTCCATCCATTCGGTGTTTACCTTGGGTAATAACCGTTCGGCACCCCAGATGAATAATACAGTAGCCAGCGCATAACATGCGGCTACAAGCGCTTTTTTTACCTTATTTGACATGGAACAAAACTGCATCGCCTGTGGTATTTTCTACAATAGGAGTCTGTTTGCCTTTCGTTTGGGCACTCACGTTCTGTTTGATATATGCATCCAAGGTATGGAGTGTCACTTGACCGTCTTGGTCTTTTGCTCCGCCTTTTAATCCATTTAATAATACGCGCGTAAAGACGCCATTTTGCAACTTGTCTGTCTCGGCTGATTGCTCACCTGCTGTGCTGGAATAGAAGCCGATGATACCCGGTGTAGCAAAAGTAATATCTTTCATATTGCCTTTCATACACGCCATAGCACCTGAATGACATGCGTCCATAAAGACGATCACACGGCATTGTTTGTTTTCCGCCATCTCTGTCATGCGCTTGCGGATGAACTCGAACTCCAGACCGTTGTAATATTCTTCTGCCGATGCATCGTAACTCATGAAATAGCGTTCATCGTTCTTCACCACACCATGCCCGGAGAAGAAGAGCATAATCACGTCGCCTTGTGCCGCACGGGAGGTAAGTTGGAATAACTGCCGCTGCAGACTCTTTGTCGTGGCTTGAGCATCGGTAATCAAAATCGGTTTCATCTCCTTATACATACTCAGGTCCGATGAACTGATGGTCTGAATGAAATCCCGCGCATCCGTGGCGGCATAACTGAGGTTTTGCAGATCGCTTGCAGGATAATCGCTCACCCCTACA
>JAFWAK010000099.1 GCA_017507715.1 Paludibacteraceae bacterium
GCTGCCTTCAAGTACGCTAACTCTCAACTCAAACTCCTGACCTCTCCCGAAGCTAAAGCACAATTGGCAGCCGACTTCGAGGCAGCTCACCACGTTGCATCTAACGGAAAGTCTTATTCTACGCTCCGTGCGTGGAAATTCAATTCGCTTCTTTTTGAATACAAGCAGACGCATCCATTTTCGGAAAATCAACAATAATCTGCAAATACATTTGCACATATCAAAAAAATGTAGTATCTTTGCAGCGATTTTCAAAAATCTTGTCATGACGAAATTAAGTGTAAACATCAATAAGGTTGCGACGCTGCGTAATGCGCGTGGCGGAAATCTGCCTGATGTGCAGCGTTTTGCGGTGGATTGTGAGTTGTTCGGCGCACAGGGTATCACGGTGCATCCGCGTCCCGATGAGCGTCATATCCGCAAGGAAGATGTGTATCAACTCAAGTCGATGGTGACGACCGAACTGAACGTGGAGGGTAATCCGACGGACGAGTTCTTGGCGCTGGTAACGGATATCCGTCCGACGCAGGTGACGCTGGTGCCTGACGATCCGAGTCAGTTGACGTCTAACCACGGCTGGGACACGCGCCGGAACCTCAATTTCCTCAAGGGCGTGGTGAACCAATTGCACTCGTATCGTATCCGCGTGAGCATTTTTGTGGATCCGGATCCGGTGATGGTCGAGTACGCTTTGCGTACCGGTGCTGACCGTGTGGAGCTTTATACCGGTCCGTACGCAGAGATGTTCCCTGAGAATCCGAAGAAGGCGATTGAGATGTACCGTCCGGCGGCTGAGAAGGCCCATGAGTTAGGCCTCGGAATGAATGCCGGTCATGACCTCAACCTCAAGAACCTCAAGCCTTTCATCAAGGCCTTCCCGTGGACCGCAGAAGTATCTATCGGACATGCGATAGTATGCGATGCACTCTATCTGGGTATCCAGGAAACCATTCAGGAATACCTTGACTTACTGAAGTAATAAATCATCAATCATAAATTTGAAATCATAAATAACAACTATGTTATTGCAAATTGACACCATTGCTCTCGCAGAGGAGGCAATCATCGAGGCTGCAGAGCCTGTTCAGGAAACGACATCTATGAACTTATGGGAAATGGCGCAGTACGGCGGCTGGATTATGATTATTCTGGCTGTTCTGCTGGCTGTTGCATGTTATATCTTTATCGCTCGTCTGGTGGTTATCAAGCAGGCTACGCGCGAGGACAAGTCGTTCATGGATCGCATTCGCGATTATATCCATGACGGCAAGATTGACTCGGCGCTCAACCTGTGCAAGCAGACCGACACACCGTCCGCACACATGGTAGAGAAGGGTATTACCCGTATCGGCCGTCCGATGCAGGACGTGCAGGTGGCTGTAGAGAACGTAGGTAACCTCGAGGTCGGCCGTCTGGAGAAAGGTCTGGTCATCATGGCTACTATCGCCGGCGGCGCTCCGATGCTCGGTTTCCTCGGAACGGTCATCGGCATGGTGCAGACCTTCTATAATATGGCGCAGACCTCCGGTGGTATTATCGAGATGTCGGCCCTCTCAACCGGTATGTACCAGGCGATGGTAACGACTATCGGCGGTTTGATAGTAGGTATTCTGGCTATGTTCGCCTATAACTACCTCGTTGCCCGCATTGACCGCGTGGTTCGTCTGCTCGAGAGCCGCACGATGGAGTTTATGGATTTGTTGAACGAACCTGCCTAATGCTTTATGGCTCTTAAGAAACGCAATAGGGTAGAAGCGACGTTCGCGATGAGCTCCATGACGGACTTGGTGTTCCTCTTACTCCTGTTCTTCGTTATGGCCTCTACGATGTCGTCACCTAATGATATCAAAATCAACCTGCCTACTTCGCGTGCTACGAAAGTGACGCGTCCGCAGGTGGCAAAGGTGTCAATCGACAACCTCGGCAACTATTTCGTGGCCATCGGCAAGGACAAACCGGTTGCTATCGATCCGGAGAACTTAGAGGCGTATCTCAGCACCATTCAGGCTTCGGACAGCACGATGTATATCGCGCTTCATGCCGATGAGGACGTAGCGTATAAAGAGGTAGTTCGCGTGCTCGATATCGCTAACGAGCATAGTATGAAACTGGTCGTGGCTACCAAAAGGTAGCGAGAAACTCATTTCTGCAACAAAACGATAGGGAAGAGTGACCAAGAAGCAAGAACGACATATTGTTGCTACTATCGGTACCATCCTTTTTATGCTGCTGGTAGCTCTGTTGCTATGGCTCATCCGCCTGAGTGCGGTTTTGCCTGAGCAAGAAGAGGGTATCGAGATCGCATTTGTAGAGCCGGAAGAGCTCGAGGAGGAAGAGATCTCGCCTACCGGTGACGCGGCATACGCCGAGGAACCGACGGAGACCGCGTCTGCTGCTTCGGCATCGCCTGCAGAGGAGGTAGCCACGAGCCCGACGCCTTCTTCACCACCTGAGCATATCGTGTCAGAGGAAGAGACCTTGGCGCTTGAGCGCGCGCGCAAAGAAAAAGAGGAACGCGAAGCAGCCGAGCGTGCCCGCAAACAGAAAGAAGCCGAGGCTATCGCGAAAGCCCAACAGATGGGTAACCTCTTTGGTAATACCGGTTCTAATACCGGTTCTGGAAACAATGACGGCAACGGCCAGAAAGGCAATCCTGTCGGGCACGGTTCGTCAGGAGGTAACTCCTGGAGTCTTGCAGGGCGAGGAATCAAAGGTACTTTACCTCAACCGGCAAATACCTTTACACAGGAAGGACAAGTCATTGTGACTATTCGTGTCAATGCAGCCGGAAATGTGATTAGCGCCACTATCAAGGGCGGTAACATCTCCGACAAGCAGACACAACAACTCGCTCTCGAAGCAGCCAGAAAGGCGAAGTTTACGGAGGGCGATCATGATCAGATCGGAACAATCACCTATAATTTCAAGTTTAACTAATTCTTATTTTGAACTAAATGAATTATCTGTTTCTTGACAATGGTTTCGAAGAAATCGAGGCAATCACTACTATCGATTTGTTACGTCGTGCGAATATCGCAGTAACAACCGTTTCCATAACCGGCAATCCGATGGTTCTTGGCGCACATAACATCGCCGTAGAAGCTGACGGACTGATTGAACGTATCGATTTCTCCGATGCGGAGATGCTCATCCTGCCGGGCGGACAAACGAAACTCGGTGAGTGTTCCGCTTTGTGTGAACTGCTAATAGCGCATAATAATGCCGAAAAACCGATTGCTGCTATCTGTGCAGCGCCTGCTGTACTTGGCAAACTCGGTATACTCAAGGGAAAACAGGCTACTTGCTATCCCGGCTTCCAGGATGCGTTGGGCGAGAGCTATGTAGGCGGTTTGGTGGTAGAATCGAAGAATATCATCACGGCAAAAGGTCCGGGCCTGAGTGCCGATTTCGCTTTCTGCATCATCGAGCATATCAAGGGCTCCGACGTAGCAGACGCCGTATACGACGCAGCGCAGTATTAAGCGGATAGCATCGTACGTGTAAAATAATAGCAGGTTTCTTAACGGAGGCCTGCTATTTTATGGAGTTGAACGCTCAAACGCCAGAAGGGATGTGCGAGAATGTAACGAACGGTCTCATCCAGATTGTCATTGCTGTCTATCTCAAAGTTGTCCAGACCGCTGACTAATAGCCATTCGCCGGTATATCGTAGAGGTTGTAACATCCAATGTTCAGCCTCTATTTTTGTCCGCCATACTTCCGGATCGTACGTACCGGTAAAGACCACTTTCACTTCATTCGCTTGCTTTAAGGCAAGACCCGCATGGCCTTTCCGTGTGTCGAGACTCTCGGCTTTCGGTGAGCATGTGATCCAGTCGATACCTTCCGGCAGCGGACGCGTGCCGTTTGTCTCAATGCAGATATAGAATCCGGCCTTGTGAAGCGCTTCTATCAGTGCTGTATCCACCTGCAGGCTTGGCTCGCCTCCTGTGAGCACGCACATCTTCCTGCGCTCGTTCGGCACGTCATAGAGTGCGAGCATCTCAGCCACGATTTCGTCGGCCGACATCTCTGTGAAGTCCGTGAATTCCGTGTCGCACCAAGGGCAACGGAGGTTACATCCGCTGAAGCGAACAAACACAGCGGGAATGCCGCTGTGTGCTCCCTCGCCCTGCAGGGTAAAGAATATTTCGTTGACGCGATACAACTTATCAATCATCAATTATCAATCATCAATCGCGCTCATAGAGCGCAATGTTGCCTTCGGATTCCTGAACGCTTACTTTATAGCAGTTGTCCACATGGTCGCAAATCCATTTGGCGATATTCTCTGCTGACGGATTGACATCCAGCACCTCGTTAATATACTTATGGTCGAAGGAGTCCTTCACGACGCGTTTGATATGCGTGAAGTCAGTCACCATACCGTCTTGGTTCAGTTCTTTCGCCCTGCAATATACGACGATAATCCAGTTGTGCCCATGCAGGTTCTCGCACTTACTCTCATAGGACAGCATTAAGTTATGCGCTGCCGAAATCTCTATTGTTTTTTGTACGTAATACATCCTAAATTTGAAATTTGAAATCAAAAATCATAAATGGTCTTATCCTCTATCCCTGCTTGTGCCAGGGCTTCTTTGCGTTCACGGCATGTGCCGCATACGCCGCAATGGTGTTCTCCGCCTTTATAGCAACTCCAGGTCTCTGAATAGTCGATATTCAGTTCCTTGCCTTTGGAAGCTATCTCCGCCTTGGTTAGCATGGTGTAGGGCGTGAGCAATTGTACACCATTCCACGTACCGAAATGAATGGCATTATTCATCGCTTCTACGAACTCAGGACGGCAATCAGGATAGATCGTATGGTCGCCGGCATGGTTAGCCAGCATGACATACTGCATCTTGTTGTTCTCTGCAATGCCGGCTGCGATAGAAAGCATGATACCGTTACGGAAAGGAACGACGGTTGATTTCATGTTCTCGTCGTTATAATTACCCTCCGGAATAGCGTCTGCACCTTCGAGCAGCGAAGAACGGAAGAACTGCTTGATGAACGGCAGGCGGATGACCAGATGAGGTATGCCGAGTCGCTCGCAATGCAATTTGGCGAAGTCTAACTCGCGGTCGTTATGATTGCTGCCGTAGTGAAACGAAACGGCCATGCCGATGCGGTATTGATACTCATAGAGCATCGTGGTGGAATCTAGTCCACCGGAAAGAACGATAAGGCTATCTTTCATTCGATTAGCGTTTAGTGTTGGTAGTAAACTGCTCTCTGAGGCGTTGCGCCTTGAGCTCTTGATGCTCCGCGTCTGCGTAGTTGGCGAAAGGATAGATGTTGATACCGCCACGCGGCATGAAATAGCCGGTCACTTCAAGGTATTTGGGATCCATCAGCTTCACCAAATCCTTCATGATGATGTTTACGCAATCCTCATGAAAATCGCCGTGGTTGCGAAATGAGAAGAGGTAGAGTTTAAGCGATTTGCTCTCTACCATCTGCTCACGCGGAATATAACTGATGTAGATGTGTCCGAAGTCGGGTTGACCGGTTTTAGGACAGAGTGTCGTAAATTCCGGACAGTTGAACGTAACTAAATACTCGTTCTCCGGATGTTTGTTCGGGAAAGTCTCCAGCACGCCGGGATTATAGTTATCACTATATTGCACGTGCTGGTTTCCCAAGAGGGTTACCCCTTGTAATTCTTTTTCTGTTCGCATTGTTGTTTTCAGTTTTGAGAGAGGAAAAACAGTAGCTCTCGTAGTTTATTTCATTATTTTTATCGTCTGACCGTCGTCGGTAACGATGATATACATGCCGTGCGGCAGTTCCATCGTACGGAGGTCTTCGTTCGTTGTAGCCACCTTGCGGCCGTAAATATCATAGATATTCACCCAAGTGCCTGCTTCGATATTCTCGATGCCTTGCGGGTTGTACAGACGAACAATCACATTGTATTTGCGTTTGTTGATATAGTCGCTTACGATGAAGTCCACGCCGAAGTGCCAGTTGGAGAAGTCCACTGTCTCGCCGGAATTAGGCGTTACGAAGGTCAACGGACTTGCCAATTGGATTTGCGGCTGTGCTGTCTTCATCGCGTTACTGTCTTTCTCCAGCACATCAATGGTGATGAGGTTCTCGGCGTCATCAATCTTGCCCTTATAGGAACCAATCTTGAAGTCGGTGATAGCCAGCGAAGGAAGAGTGATCGTCGGTTGGCTGCTAAGGATATAGTTGATAGCCTCGTTAACCAGTTTCTTACCGTCAGCCGTCAAGCGATTGCTGCCTTCTGCACCAATCGGCAGGCAGATATATTTCTGACCCTTGTGCATCTCGGCCGGTACTTCATGCAAGAACGTACGTTCCGGACCGTCGGAATAGTAATTGTCGATATCACGCGTCAAAGCAGTAGCCAGACAGAGCGTGCCGGAATAGTTGACGTCAATCGGCATAAGGCCTTTACCTACAACGGTGTCCAGCACTTGGATGCGCTCACCTTGTTTCTTGTTGAAGGCTTTCAGGATAGGGTGGTCTGCGCGCCAAACGGTGATGAAACGTCCTTCGTCGGTCAGCGAACCGTTATCGGGCTCTCCCCAATCCAAACGTCCCGGCGTATAGGAGAAGGACTTCATGCTCAAAACAGGCAGACCGCCTTCACCACGTGCCAAAGCCAATGCTTCTGGGTTATCGGCGTCTACATCTTCAGAGATGAGAATCCATTTGTATTTCGCATACTGGTCAGCAGGACGCAATCCGGTGTTTTGAGCCTTGCGGGCTATGAGGTTGCGCTTGCTGCCTTCGTTGGAGGTCAGGTATTTAAAGATACCGTCTTTCTCGTATGCCTTGTCGTTTTTGTATAGATACAAAATCGGGTTGTCACCGAGGTTCAGTTCCTTAACGAAGATAGTATCGGAGATGCTGTTTCCGCCGGTTACACTAATTGTGTAAATGAACTCGCCTGTCTGTGTCGGCGTACCTGTAATCGTGTACATGCCGTCAGCGCCGCTGCCCGAGATGCCGGCAGGTTGTTTGTTGTTCTCCCACGTCAGTTTAACATCATTGGGCGAAAGGGCATAGTAGGAGAAGCGAATGGCATCAATAGCCTCATTCTGGTAAGCCTCTGCCTTGGTTACCGTGAGTGCACGGATTTCCGAAGCTACAGAGAATTTGCCGCTGACACTGCTGGTCTCCTGACCACCCATCATGCTTACAACACGATAATTATATGTGCCGACCGGACAGTTGGCTTTTCCGCTCAGTACGAGCGAGTCTCCTAATGCGTCAGAAGAATGTGTGGCCAGCGTAATGCCGGTAGCTGTTGAACCGTCCCAAATCAGCTTGGTCTCACCCATGTTGTTGTACTTGGTGTAGTAATATACGGGTTTCGGAGCAGTGGTCTGCATGATGACCTGTGTCGAGTCATTACCCTTGAGATACTTGGTACGCGGTACTTGCGCTACGCGCA
>JAFWAK010000100.1 GCA_017507715.1 Paludibacteraceae bacterium
ATACATTCCTGCTGAACCTTCGGCTCCGGACTGCACGCCAGGCAGTAACTGTATTGCCTTGAGGATATCCACCTCGCCGCCAATGGCCGGGATACCTTTGATGGTGTTTATCGGCACTTCCACCGCGGACATCTGCACTGCATGCACACCGCTCACGGCAGAATGCGCTTCGACAGTCACTTCCTGCAGTTCCGTATGGGTCGTCAGTACCGCCTGTATGACCGTATCCTGATTGAGTAGAAACGGCTCGAGGCGTAGGGGCTCATAGCCCACATAACTGATAAACAGTTGCACGGAGTCTTCCTTGATCGTGAGCGAATAGAAACCACTGTTATTCGTCGTTGTTCCTTGTTGAGTAGGCATCGCAATGACGGCTGCGCCGATTAGACGCTCGCCGGTCTGCTTGTCCGTCACGTAACCGTTGATCGTATAGTTCTTCGCAAGAAGAACTAAGGGCAGACTAAGTAATATACCTACTAAAAAATGCCTCAAGTGCTTAGAAGAACAATTTCAATATATCGTTTCCGTTCGCCAGTATCAGGAGGGCAATGAGAATCCAGAAACCGATGGTATTGGCTCTCTCAAGGAACTTGTCACTCGGTTTGCGACGGGTGATCATCTCCACGAGCAGGAAGAGGATATATCCTCCGTCCAATGCCGGAATGGGCAGGAAGTTCATGAAAGCCAGGATGATACTCAAGAAGCCGGTCATGTGCCAGAAGGTGTACCAACTCCAGTAACTGGGGAACATAGAACCTATCGCACCAAAGCCGCCAAGCGATTGCGCACCTTCCTTGGTAAATACCAGACGGAACTGCTTGACATACATAACGAGGATGTCCCAACCATATTTGATGCCGGCCGGAATGGCCTGGAAGAAATTATAATCGGTGTGCTCGAACTCAAAGATATTCCATTTCAGAGACACGCCTATCATCGCCTGATCACCAATGAACAGATGCGCTTGCTGCAGTTCGCCTGCGCGATAATAGTCGATGGTTATCGAGTCGCACGGGTGTTGCTGCAGTTCGGCTGTCATAAGGACGTTACACGGTGTCGGCACACCGTCTATCGCCACGATACTGTCGCCTTTCTGCATGCCGGCAAAGAACGCTGCGTTCTCCGGAAAGACAGAATCAATGACGCACGGAATCCACTCCGACATCAACACAAAGCGCTTCTTCTGGTAGTTGCTGTCAGCCCGTTTCTTGTCGCGCTCGGTCTTGTCAAAAGCGTTCTGCTGTGCCAGATAGCGTGTACCGAGGTCTTCCGACATCGTCAACTGGATAGTATCCAAGCCACGCAACACGGTCACATTACGCTTACCTTCGATGATGATGGCTTGTACGGCATCGGTCAACGTTTCGGGTTCCTGACCATCGATGAACAGGATTTTATCCTGCTGCTCAAAGCCTTCGGCTTGCATGATTTCGGAATAATAGAGTCCGGTGTCGATGTTACGCAGCGGCAGCGTGTCCTGCCCCCAATGCCACAAGAGCATCATAAAGATGATGAGGGCGCCGATGAAGTTGACGAGAATACCACCGAGGATGATGAACATCCGCTGCCATGCCGGCTTGGAGCGAAACTCCCAGTCTTGCGGTTCAGACGACAGATCATCCGTTGTATGGGTTTCATCCACCATGCCGGCAATGGCACAGTAACCGCCCAGCGGCAGCCATCCCAGACCCCATGTAGTTGATTCCGGGTGTTTGGCCCATTCGTCCTCTTCGTCCTCATTCTTGGAGAAGAACTTGAAATGCCACTTTCCGTCGAATTTCTTCATCTGCACGAGGCTGAGCCACGGGTTGAGGAACAGGTAGAACTTCTCTACCCGCACATGGAAAATCTTTGCGAATGTAAAATGCCCCAACTCATGAATGAACACGAGGAAGGACAATGCTAATATCAATTGTAGTGCTTGAATCATAATAAACTTTCTGCTATTTTACGAGCTTCTTTATCGGTCTCTACGTAGTCTTCGTAGGTCGGTTTCTGTATAAAGGCGGCTTTGGCCATGGTGCTACTGATGACATCCGACATCTGCAGGAATCCGCAACGGCCTTCGCGGAAGGCGAGGTTAGCCACTTCGTTAGCGGCATTGAGCACGCACGGTATATTTCCTCCGCGCCGCATTGCCTCATAGGCCAGACCCAGGTTCGGGAACCGTTTCAGGTCGGGTTCTTCGAAAGTCAAATCCTTGAGTGCGAAGAGGTCAGCCCGCGGGAAATCCGAAGCCAGACGTTCCGGGAACGAGAGGGCGTATTGTATCGGCAACCGCATGTCGGGTGCACCGAGTTGCACCTTGATGGCACCGTCTGTGAACTGCACCGCCGAATGCACGATGGACTGCGGGTGAACGAGTACCTGTATCTTCTCGACAGGCACGCCGAAGAGCCATTTGGCCTCGATCACTTCAAAGCCTTTGTTCATCATCGAGGCGGAGTCAATCGTTATCTTCGCGCCCATCTCCCAGTTCGGATGCTTGAGGGCGTCGGCGGCCGTGACGGTTTTCATCTGCTCGAGGCTGAACGTGCGGAACGGTCCGCCACTGGCAGTCAGCAGAATTTTCTCTATCTCGCTGCGGTCCTCACCCACGAGGCTCTGGAAGATAGCACTATGTTCGCTATCCACCGGCAGTATCGATGTATGGTGCTGCATGGCGAGGTCGCAGATGATCTCACCCGCCACGACCAATGTCTCTTTGTTTGCCAAGGCAATGGTCTTGCCTGCCTTGATAGCGTCGATAGTAGGCCGCAGGCCGGCATAGCCGACCATGGCTGCCACTACGACGTCGACAGAAGGCATCGTGACCACCTGTGCGATAGCATCGGAGCCGGCCCATACTTTGCAGTCAAGAGATGAGAGACGAGAGACGAGAGCGTCATACAGACTCTCATCGGCGATACAGACCACCTCGGGTTTGAACTCCAGAGCCTGCTCAACCAGTTTGTCAATGCTGCGGTGCGCACAGAGTGCGTACACGCTATAGCGGTCGGGATACGCACGCACGATATCGAGCGTCTGCGTACCTATTGAACCGGTCGAACCCAATATACAGAGTTGCTTTACCATGCCATCACCTCTTCGAAGTTCACAAACTGCCCTGATTCCCACAGTTCGAAGACCAGGTCGTGATCTCCGTCGGTCATGGCTATCGACTCGCCGAACTCGACGAGTGTCCCTTGCGCCTTGAGCGCTTTGCCCACGTGGCGGTATATAGCCGTTATCGTGCCGGCTTGCAGGACGATGGTGAAGGTATTATCCTCCGAGCGTTCGGCGCTCACAATCGTACCGCGTGCCACAGCCAGTACATTCTCGTTCTTAGCGGTACGGATGGTCGTGCCGTACTCATGCAGGTCCGGACGGGCGGAGCTCATCACCGCGCCACGCACAGGGCGGCATAACTGACGAACCGTGCGCGTGGACGTGTTGTCAAAGAGCAACAGACGGTCACGCTCTTTCTGCTCGTACTGCGTCATGAAAGCCGTGGTGGCCTCGTTGGTCTGTGACACTAACTGCGCTTGCTCCACACGCTGAAGGCTATCCAGACTCTGCACGCTGTCGGTAGCTATATCGCCAGCCGTCAACTGCTTGATGACATCCAAATACTGCCGTTGAACGGCCAGACTGGACTGCAGCGAATCGACACGCGCTGACTCCTGTATCAACTGCTCACGCAGGCTGGCACTATAGCCCGGCAGGATATTACGAAGCGGTGTATAGACGATAAGCACGGACAGCAGCAATATCAACGCGATAAGCGAGATCGTGATGAAACTGACGGCACCCAACAGACTGACGCGAAAGTGAAACACCTCGCGCAGCGTCAGGTCGTCCAGCATCGCCAAACGGTATTTGCGTCTTTTCTCAGCCATCAGAGTATTTTACAACCCTCACAGGGTTTGAGTTGTTTGAAGAAATCGTTGCCTTTGTCGTCCACGAGGATGAAAGCCGGGAAGTTCTCCACTTCGATTTTCCAGATAGCCTCCATGCCCAGTTCGGGATACTCGACGCACTCGATAGATTTGATATTATTCTGCGCGAGGATAGCTGCCGGACCACCAATCGAGCCGAGGTAGAAACCGCCGTGCTTCTGACAAGCGTTCGTGACATCTATCGAGCGGTTACCCTTAGCAAGCATGATAAGCGAACCGCCGTGGTCCTGGAACTCATCTACGTACGGGTCCATACGACCGGCTGTGGTCGGTCCCATCGAACCGCAAGCCATGCCTGCCGGAGTCTTCGCCGGACCGGCATAGTAGATAGGATGGTTCTTGAGATACTCCGGCATCGGTTCTCCTGCATCCAGACGCGCTTTGATTTTGGCGTGCGCTATATCACGGCCAACGATGATCGTACCGTTGAGACTCAGACGCGTGCCAATCGGATACTTTGTCAGTATAGCGCAGACGTCCTTCATCGGTTGGTTGAGGTCGATACGTACCGCATCGCCTTCGCCTGCCTGACGCAGTTCTGCCGGAATGAGGGAAGCGGGGTTGTTGTCCAGCTTCTCAATCCATATACCGTCCTTGTTAATCTTGCATTTGATGTTACGGTCAGCCGAGCAGGAAACGCCAAGGCCGATAGGACAGGAAGCACCGTGACGCGGCAGACGAACAACGCGTACGTCGTGTGCCATGTACTTACCACCGAACTGTGCGCCGAGACCGATCTTGTACGCCTCCTGCAGCAGTTGTTTCTCCAGTTCGATATCACGGAAAGCACGCCCCGTCTCATCGCCCGAAGTAGGCAGGCTGTCGTAATAATGAGTGCTCGCCAGTTTGACGGTCAGCAAGTTCTTCTCAGCACTCGTACCGCCAATAACGATAGCAATGTGGTATGGCGGGCAAGCGGCTGTACCGAGGCTCTTCATCTTCTCCACGAGGAACGGGATGAGTGTGCCGGGGTTCTGGATGCGTGCCTTGGTCTCCTGGTAGAGATAGGTCTTGTTGGCCGAACCACCACCCTTGGTCACGCACAGGAAGCGATATTCCATGCCATGCGTTGCCTCAAGGTCAATCTGCGCGGGCAGGTTGCACTTGGTGTTCACCTCGTCGTACATGTTCAGCGGCGCGTTCTGCGAATAGCGCAGATTGCACTGCGTGTAGGTGTTGAATACACCCTTGCTCAATGCCTCTTCATCCTCGAAACCTGTCCATACCTGCTGGCCTTTCTCGCCGTGGATGATGGCGGTACCGGTGTCCTGGCAGAGCGGCAGTTGGCCTTTGCAAGCCACTTCGGCATTACGCAGGAAGGTCAGTGCCACGTACTTGTCGTTGGCCGAAGCCTCCGAGTCACGCAGGATCTTCGCTACCTGCTCATTATGGCTACGACGCAGCATGAAACTCACGTCGTGAAAAGCCTGCTGTGCCATGAGTGTCAGCGCTTCCGGCTGCACTTTGAGCATGGGCTGTCCTTCGAACTCGCTAACCGACACATAGTCCTTGGTCAGCAGATAATATTCAGTCTCGTCCTTACCGAGCTGAAACATCGGTGCATACTTAAATTCCATATGTATGATTTATTTAGTTACTTGTTTTTGGTTGTTGCGAATGATAACCTGCCCGCGAACCGACTCTTTGACCGGCCTGCCCAGTACGTCATAGGTCGTCTGACAGCTCTCTGCCTTCACTTGCTCGACAGCCTCAACGGGTTGCGGCGCATTCAGTTTCAATACCGGATAGAGGTCATCCGTACGGTTCGTGTAGGTCGGGTTCTCGCCGGTTGTGACATCTTCCGTCATGGAGGTCACCGACGTGTCCAGCATATTCAGCGCCATCTCCACCATCGCGGCACCAAAGGGATTTTCCAACAACTCTTCACCTAACACCTCCACCATGAAATTCGTCAGGTTGGTATAGAACGCGTCCACAATAGCGTCTTTCTCCAGCCGTTCGGGCTCGTTAGCGTCCGAATGCAGGATATACATATCCACCATACTCTGCTGCATATGTTTCTCAAAGAGCGCCACGCGTGTACTGTCGTCCTGCGGAATACGTTTCTTGAGCAGGGCGAGAAAGGCCTTCATTGTCACGCTTGAACTGTTCTCCATCTGCGCCATATAAGTGTCCACCTTGTTCCATGCACGGCGTGCAGCGTCCGGCGCCATATTCGCCGTGTGTTCCTGTTGCCAGGCGCGGCTGTAACTATGCAGGTCGCTTATCGTGTCCAGCGCCCTTATGTCGCCCGTCGCCACGCTTACCGTACTGCGGTCCGCACTAATCTCCAGCCATCTGTACGGACACGGATACGCCACCGGTGAACCTGTCGTCACCTCCACAATGCTGTCGTTGAGCGTGTTGTAATACTTGGTGGTCACGCCGTTGATATGGAAGTGACCGGTCAGCGCCAGACGCACTTTGTGCTGGGTCAGTAGCTGTGCGATGGAGTCTGCGTTTGCCAGTTGGCTGGACGACAACAGCATCGTCTGCTGGTCCACATGCTCTATCAACTGCCAGTGACACATCGCGATGACCAGATTGCCTTTCGCCACGGCTACGTCGGCATGCGCCAACAGCCATTGGAGGGTGTTGTCCGAGAGAGAACCTGTGCCCGCGTTGCCGTGCACACCGTCGATGGCCAGCACCGTCACACCGCGAAGCGGTTCGGCTACATAGCTGTGCGACTCACTGTCCTTGGTGGCGCCCATATAGGCTGCGTAGATTTGGTCGAATTCCGCATCGCTGATATTCGCCACCTTCGTCTTCTGGTCGCCGCTATAGGAATAGGCACTCGGATTACTGATATCATGGTTACCCGGAATGACCAGCACGGGTATGCCCGCCGACGTGAGGCGTGCCAGTTGTTCGGCCATCCACTCGTGGCTGGCCTTCTCGCCATCTTTCGTCAGGTCGCCGGGAATGAGTACCAAATCCGGAGTGTAGGCCAGCGCCGTGTCTATCAACGCCGTGAACGCCGGTTCGCTCAGGTCCAGCATCTTACGTCCCGAACTCAGCATCTCGTCCGCAGCCGTACCGGGTTGCAGCAGGCTGGCAGGTATAACATGCGGGTCGGCGATGACCATCACACGCTCCGCACGCACCGCTCCTAAACACAGTAAAACACTGCATAAGAATGTAAAAATACGATTATTCATTGTCATGTCTTTTTTGCAAGCCGTTAAAAACGGCTGCAAATTTACTGCTTTTTTTTGACATATGCAAGAAAATTGGCAATATTCGTGCCCTTGTGGCTAAGAATTTTGAAAATATTCGTTCCCATAGGGATAAGAAAAAGCGCCCGAAGACGCTTTTTTCTGCCACCCGATAGGAGGTTTAAGGCACTAATGTACTAGTCTTATGCTTGTTTTGAGTATCTTCTTTTTGGGGGTACTCACTCCAAATACTGATTAATCAGCCGGGTGATGAGGTCGTTGAGCAGTTCCACCTGATATTCACCTACGGTGGCGGCTATGTGGTCTCCGCCAATACCGCTGTCATTGGTGATGAAGACATACGTGCCGTCGGTGGCGATGGCGACAAAGCGCAGGAAGAACTCCGTATTCTTATCCACACCGCTCGCCGCCACAGGGATAAGACGGATACCGGCTTTCACGTATTGCGGCACAGACAGATGCAGACTCTGCAGCACCTTATCCTCCTTATGCGGAGGTGCGTCCAACAGCATAAACGCCAGACGGATACAGTCGTCTTCACGCCATGAGAGGTCCTGCAGACCTTTCTCCAGAGCCGTGTGTACCGCCTCGGGATAGTCACCTCCGCCTTCAGCTTTCTGCTTGGCGATGAAAGCCGTCGTCTGCGTGACATCCGCCGTGAAGTCATTGGCACGCGTCACATACGCGTCCCCTTCATCGCGATAGAACAACGCCGCTGTGCGTATGTCGGCATTGCTGTTGGCTTGGGACACCTTGTTGAGGATGTCGAGCAAGTCCGCCTTGAGAAAGTCAATCTCATCGGACATAGAGCCTGTGGCGTCCACGATAAACGCGATATCTATATTCGCGGAGGATTCCCGCGACGCGACACACACATTCCATTGCGGCTCTTCGCCCCACGGCGTCACACGCAGCGGTTCCGTCTGCACGATTGGTATATTGCCATTCAAACCGATAACCATGGACGCGGCATCTATCTCCTCCATCTTCTGCGTCATACCTACGAACAGGTTCACTTCGCCCTTGTTGTCCGTGCGTCCCTCGCAGAGCACCGTAGGCTGCTCCTCCACCCATCGGATGAGCTGCACGGGAATATCGCGTTGCGGCTGACCTGAAATATCCTCCACGCGCACAGCCACGCGGTGATTGGTAAAGAAACCCCAATAATCACTCATCATGCCGTACCCTTGACCATCCTGATCGGCATAGACACCGGTCATCAAGTCCGACCAGAAGAGCCAGTGGTCCAAATCACGCCACTCGCCGGCTGTCACCTTACCGGCAATAGTTGTACTGTCTCCTGCATTGCCGTTTCCGGAATACGTGCCATCACCCGCAGAGGGTTCACTATCTTTCGACATCGAACAGGCTGCCAGCACAACTACCGCTAAAAGCAAAAACACATTCTTTCTCATAGCATTCATTTTTTGAATTAATCGTTTGATCTTCCTATTAGCGAAATAAGAAATCCGCTGCAAAAGTACTGCTTTTTGTTGATATGCACAAATTTTAGGGCTGGGAAAATGTTGGGATTTTGAAAAATGACAAGAAAAAAGACACCCGAAAGTGTCTTTTGTGTCCCCCGAGAGGCTCGAACTCTCGACCCACTGATTAAGAGTCAGTTGCTCTACCAACTGAGCTAGGGAGACTCGCGTTCGGTACCCTCGGACTGCTAAACAACTATGTTGTTAGGGTAAGTCTCTCGGGCCCTCCGCTCTCCCCAAAAATCGGCGGATTTTTGTGGCCCCCTAAGGGCTGCATTAATCTCCTTTTTTGGGAAAGCGGGTGCAAAAGTACTGCTTTTTTCTGACATGACCAAATTTTTTTGCAAAAAAATGCAAATATGGGGTCATTTTTTAGTTTATAGGCTCTCAGCAAAAGCCTCAGCCTGCTCTATTTGGTCAATCTTGCCGACATCCATCATGCGATAGTTGGCAGGCATGAATGCTTGTAAAGGCACATTACTCATGCTATGCAAATAATATGCTATCAGCGAAAACTTCTCGTCCGACATCGTGTCTAACAGACGCAGGGCTTTCTCGTTCAGGATCTGCATACCACTGAACGCCAAATGTCGGCCGTCTTTTCCTTTCAGTTCACCCGTTGTGATATTTGTCCAACCGCACAATTGGTCATTCTCGTCAAAACAGAGATAACGTTGCGTCTGACGGTCACTT
Source organism: Paludibacteraceae bacterium (assembly GCA_017507715.1). Taxonomy (GTDB): domain Bacteria; phylum Bacteroidota; class Bacteroidia; order Bacteroidales; family Paludibacteraceae; genus Colicola. Next base: position 9,295 of record JAFWAK010000100.1, read on the forward strand.
ACCACCAACTGACTTACGCCGGTTTGCTCATAGCGTGCGATAAGCGTGCGGATGTCTATATTCGAAAGGATATCCACGTTGCATGCCAGCACGGGTTCATGGTCCAATAGCGGAAGAGCCTTACGGAGACCACCGCCGGTATCAAGCAGTTCATCGCGTTCGTCCGACACCTCAATATGACAACCCCACCCTTGATTGCGACGGATCGTATCGATAATCATATCCGGGAAGTGGTGGACATTGACCATGATATCGGTAATGCCTGCGTCCCGCAGTTTCTCCACCTGCCATTGCAGCAAGGGTTTGCCCACCAGAGGCACTAAAGCCTTCGGCATCGTGTCGGTCAGTGGTTTGAGTCGCGTTCCGAGACCTGCTGCAAAAATCATCGCTTTCATAACTCCTTTTTTATATTACGCTCGCGATGGATGAGTTCTATCTGCACGTCGTATTTATCCTTGAGATGCAGGGCCAGATGCTCCGCACAATAGACAGAGCGGTGCTGCCCGCCGGTACAGCCGAAGGCCACCTGCAAGTTAGTGAAATCGCGTTCAATAAACCGCTCTACGTGATGGTCTACCAACCGATACACAGAATCGAGGAAGGTGAGTATCTCGCCGTCCTGCTCGAGGAAGTCAATGACGGGCTGGTCCAGGCCCGTGAGAGCCTTATACTCGTCATACTTGCCGGGGTTATGGGTAGAACGGCAGTCGAAGATATAACCTCCTCCGTTACCGGACGTATCTTCGGGAAGACCGCGCTTATACGAGAAAGAGTAGATCGTTACTAATAGCATACAGATAAGGATATTCGTCTTTGAGTTCAGCCATCACTTCACTTAGATTTTTGAGCGCCAAGGGAATCGACTCGAGGAAATGCTGCTTACGTTCGAAATAACCGCGATAACCATACGCCCCGAGCACTTGCAGCGTGCGCAGGAGAACGAAATGCGGGAGGGCGGAAAGCCAGGAGGCTCTATTGGTGATTGGTAATTGGTGATTGGTGATTTCGATTTTCTCCAGTTCATCCAGATATTCGGCAATGAGTTGTTCGCGTAGGGCCGGCGAGAGGTTCGCTTTGGCCTGCCATAAGAGCGAGACGACATCGTACTGGGTCGGTCCGCGACGACCACCCTGGAAATCTATGAAATACGGTTTGCCGTCCTTAATCATGATATTCCGACTCTGGCAGTCGCGATACAGGAAAGCGTCAGCCGGTTGGGCCGTGATCACTTGAACCAGATGGTCGAAATCATCTTCCAGTCTCGGCTCAGAGAACTCGATTCCCGTACCTTTGAGGAAGCAGTATTTGAAGTAGTTGAGGTCCCAACGGATGGCACGTTCGTCCATGGCGGGCACGGGGAAACAGACAGACCAGTCGAAGTCCTTCGCACCTTCTATTTGAATATGCGCGAGTGCACGTATGGCGCGCGCCAATAGCACAGGATCGAGATTGTTGAATAGCAGCGTGTCACCCAAGTCCTCCTGAGTATAACTCATCTCGTCCTCACTGACCCAATAGAGTTCCGGCACAGGCAGGCCGAGAGCGTGGAAATGGCGCGCCATATAGATGAAGGCGCGGTTCTCATCCCGGTTCGTACCCTGTACGCGAATGACAGAACGCCCATTCGCATCCGTTTCGCGGGTGTAGACTCTATTGGAACCTTGTTGTTTAATCATGAAAAGCGAAAGGAGTTAGCACTTGAACTGCAGAGCATGATGGATACAGGTGACCTTGCACGGGCCCATAAAGTTCTCCAGAATACCGTCCGCTTCAATCATGATATGCTTGCGGTAGTTGATCTCTATCTCCGCGCCGCATAGCGGATAGACGAAAGGCAGTTCGGTCAAGCGGCCGTTATACAGTTTGGGCAAAGCCTCAAGAATCTGCTTGAAGGTCGGCTTCTTGATGAACATAGTATGGAAAACTCCGTCGGCCGGATCGGCTGTCGGATTCTGACGAATACCACCGCCGGAGAAAGGACCGTTACCGATATTCATGGTGAAGAGCAAATCATTTACTGCTTCCTTACCATCCACTGTCAGGATCATATGTTGCGCCTTATGCTGGAAGATGGCGCCGATGAGACCGAACAGATAGTTCACATGATGGCTGCCAAGGTAGTACTTGAGCGCCTCCGCCTTCTTGCAGCACAGCGGGTCCACTCCAAAACCGACCGAATTGATGAAATAGCGGTGGTGCTCGATATTATTACGCCAATAGGTGACACAACCGATATCTATCGGATGACCTTCGCCTTCAAAGAAACGGCGAAGCGACTCCTTGTGATTCTTGGTTAGATTCCAATAGCGCCCCCAGTCATTACCTGTACCGCGCGGCATGAGTCCGACCTGTATCTTCGCTTTCTGCTCGGGCGTAAGCGTAGATCGCATAATACCGTTGATAGCCTCCGAAAGCGTTCCGTCACCGCCAAGAATGAGTATCTCCTCATAACCCTTCTCCACTAACTCACGCGCCAATTCAATCGCATGACCAGCAAACTTTGTAACACGATAGGCGAAAGGTTGGTGACGCCGACGCAGCAAATGCCATAGATAGATACGCTGCGCGCGGAAGTACTTCTTGCCCGATTTGGGATTGATGATAATTCCTAACATGGTACTATAGTCAAATTGCGAGTGCAAAGATATAAAAAAAAAAGCACACTACCAAAAAATAGTGTACTTTTTTAACAAAAAACGCCGTTTTATGCGGCGTTTTTGTTTCAATTACTTGAAGAACTCGTTCACTTTCTCGTTCAGAACGATCTCCTCTTGGAAGATGTAAGCACCCGTCTTAGGCGACTTCACCATCTTGATGCACTTAGAGTGCGCGCGTCCGGAGTTACCGGTTTGCAGTGTTGCGACCGCTTTCTTTGCCATAGTTCTAAGCCTTTCTAATTAGGGTTAATTACTTAATCTCCTTGTGAAGCGTGTATTTCTTCAAATAGGGATTGTACTTCATCAGTTCCAAACGGTCCGGAGTGTTCTTACGGTTCTTGGTAGTAATGTAACGAGACATTCCCGGAACTCCGCTGGCTTTCTGCTCTGTGCACTCAAGGATGACTTGAACGCGGGCTTCTTTTACTTTCTTTGCCATTGTCGTACTCCTTTCGTTTAATAGAGATAGCCCTTCTCAGCCGCCTGTTTGAGGGCGTTGTCAAGGCCGATCTTGTTAATTGTTCTCAGACCGGCTGCACTCACGTTCAGCTCGATCCATACATCCTGTTCTACCCAGTAGAACTTGCGGCGGAAAAGGTTCACATCGAAGGTGCGCTTTGTGTGGCGCTTCGAGTGTGAGACATTGCAGCCGCCCATGGCTTTCTTGCCTGTAATTTGACAAATTTTTGACATTGTAGTATATATTTTATATTTATTTCGATTTTGGGGATTCTTCGCATATCTACACGAAAAATCGCGCAAAGGTACTGCTTTTTTTTTACATGACCAAATTTTTTTACAAAAAAATGCAATTTTTCAGAATTTCGTCAAATTTCTACACAAAAAAGCCACAAAGGATTTCTTCGCCCATCTTGCATGGTCACAAAAAAAGAGGCGCCTTCCATGCAGGATTTCTTCGTAATGCCCATCCCTCGCCGTGGGCGAGTTCTGCAAACCCAAACAAAAAAATCTCACTTGAAAGTGAACTTTCAGATGAGATTTCCTGTTTTGTTTTGTGATCCATGCAGGATTCAAACCTGCAACCCCCACATCCGTAGTGTGGTACTCTATTCAGTTGAGCTAATGGACCATTACTTTTGAAAAGCAAACCAGCTTGCGCTGGCTGGCGGTGCGGACGAGACTCGAACTCGCGA
>JAFWAK010000101.1 GCA_017507715.1 Paludibacteraceae bacterium
AGTAGCGAAGACATCAGTAATCTTACGGTTGACAAACGCCTGAGTGAGAAGGTGTTACAGGACGGACATTTCTATATTCGGTGCGGAAAAAGGACGTATTCTGTCACCGGACAGGAGGTGAAATAGTGAGCGCTCGCGAGCGAGCTCAATGAGCGACCTATGGTGCTCAATGCTTCGCGGCAGAGCCGCAATTGCTGCAGGCAAGCCTGCGAGAAAGCATCGCTTCGGCGGTGCTTTTTTGTGGTACCAAACACGTACTTTTTTTAGGAACTCAAAAATCATAATCCGTTGTTTTTAAGCGGGTTACGTTTTTTATATACGTACTTTTATGTTATATAACATGTACGTGTTCTTGCGTATGTGCGAAAAAAGTAGTACCTTTGCCGCGGTTTGTAACATTTATTAACCTGATAATCAAAATTCAAAACAATTATATCATGAAAAAGTTTTCTTTACTTATTTCACTACTTTTTGTGAGTGTGATGGGATGGGCAGCCATTGATCAAAACACTAATTTCTGGGGAGATCACAATTTTCAATGGCAAAAAATCTCTGAGTACGATACGCCGGCGGAAGTTCGTCACGTTGAATCTCACGGTGGTTTTGATTGCTTGTATATTACATTTGTAGATGCAGCATTTAATAGAGACTACATTGTCGGTGGAACTGTTTTTACGGATGCAGGCGCACAAGCATGGCTGAAATTGGAGTCCTATACTGATATGTATACTGATGTGTTGTTCTACGAAGCAGGTAGTACAACAAATGTACGTTGGGGCTTGCGTATATATAACCCCGCTGGAACTCCGGCATCTGCTTGTGCAAGTAATCATCTTCCGGTGGTTAGTGGTGTAACAGCAGCCTCGGGTATTACGTATAACTCTGCTCAGGTGACTATTACTGCATCGGATGAAGACGGAGATGAGATTACATATGTTGTTAAGGATGGAAGCACTATAGTAGGTTCAAGCTCTACTTCTACCGTAAATATCACAGGCCTTACGGCAGGTTCAACCTACAATTCCCTGAAAGCGTACGCGGTAGATGCTTGTGGAACATCAGAAGATAATGCAAATAATACTATTGCTTCTTTCACCACTCTTACTCGTCCGAGTGAGTGTATTGGTGCAAAAGGACAGTGGGATAATCCGGCTGATAAGAAAGTATATTACCAGATTGATTATGCAGACAATAAAGTTATTTTTAACTTGCGCAGTTTAACGGGTTATGGCTTGGATTTTGCTGAAGTACACATTGCTGGTACAGGAGGTGGTAACTACGTAATGACGGCTGATGGCAATGGTGGTTATACCTATACTATTAACAATCCGACTGCCAATAATGAATGGTATATTCGCTTTTTGTTTAGTGATACCAATTTTGGAGGAAATTGGATGACAGCTCAGAACGTAAATAGTTCTGATCCTAACATTATATATTATAAGGTTGGCGAATGTACATTCACTGAAACGGAGAATGTGAATATTGCTTTGGCTACTGCAGGTTCCTCGGCGACAGCATCTTCCGGAACAGCAGCAAATGCCATTGATAATAATGAAGGCTCGCGTTGGGAATCTGATTTTGAAGACCCACAATGGATTTGTGTTGACTTTGGTGCACGCAAAGTATTCAATAAGGTACAGTTATTGCACCAAACGGCATACATTAAGTCTTTCCAAATTCAGGTATCAGATGATGGTACTAACTTTATCACCATCAAGAATGTGAGTGAAACATTAACTGATTTTGATGGAGATAAGAAACTGCAGAACATTGACCTTGGCGGCAAATTTGCTGCACGCTATTTACGTATCTATGGTACAGAACGCGGCACACAATGGGGGTACAGTCTTTATGAGTTGAGAGTGATGTATGCCACAGACCCGGTGTTGACTACTTATACGTTATCAATCCCGTCTTCGTTCTGCACAGTAGGTTCTGACTACCCGCTGACATTGACGGCAAAAGACCAGTTGGGTAATGATTTTTCTGTAGCGACAACCTACACAGTTACTCCTGTCGGCGCAGGTAGTGTGGATGCAGGTGTTTATACTCCTCTATTGCAAGGAACAGCTACAATCACCGCTGAGGGTGGCGGCAAGTCTTCTTCTGTAACGGTTCGTAATGAGGTAAGTGCAAACTTGGCACTTAACCAACCAGCTGCAGCCGGACATTCTGCTGATGTCGCGTTCTCTGCAGACAAGGCGAATAATACCAATACCAAAGACCGCTGGGCATCAGGAGGTACTGCGGTTCATTATAATGCAGGTGAAAACCCGAACTTTGAAGATTGGTGGTATGTTGACCTTGGGGCAAAGTATGATATTTCAGAAATTGCCATTAAGTGGGAGACCGCTCGTCCTAATGACTACGATATTCGTGTTTCTGATGATGCGACCTCTTGGACTAACATCGGTGTGTTTGATAGTTATCCTGCTTCAAATGGTGATAATTCAAGCAATTATGAATACTACAATAGTTTGAGTGCTATTCCTGGACGCTATGTGGGCGTTTGGGCGCGAGATGGATACGGAGATTATAGTTTACAATATGGTATATCCATGTATGACTTCCAAGTGTTCGGTACAGAGAATGTATCTGCCAATAAGTTTGTTTCCGCTATAGCATCTCCTGCTGCAGGTGGTTCTGTAACTGTACAAGCTGGAGGAGTAGATGTAACGGAAGTTCCCAATAATACCGAAGTGACATTTACTGCAACTCCGAACGAGGGCTATGACTTTGTAAACTGGACCAATAGTGGTGTAGAGGTATCGACATCTGCTACTTACGTTGCAACGATTACCGCGTCAACAAGTTTGGTGGCAAACTTTGAGATACATCGTACTGCTTATTGCGGAGCGCCGATTACAGATCCAACATGGAGTACAACTCTCTATTTGACCATTACGAACCCCTCTGCCAATACCTATAAGATTTTAGTCGAAGGTTCTGCGGATAATAAAATTGAGAGCGCGTATGATAACTTCAACTTCGCTTTAACGCACGTCAATGGAGAGCCTGGAACGACAACATTCCCTGCAGCAAGTTGGACGGTAGATAATACTGGATACGGAAGTGCGTATATTACATTTACAGCTGCTGATTTTAGAGATGTTACGTATGATAATGCAGGTAGTAAATATGTAGTATTCAACAAACAAGGAGGAGGCTTAGCGGAATTTAGAGCATTCCCCGATGTTACCCTCATAAACTGGGATGCGACATGTGTAGATGACGAGGCGCCGGTATTGGCAGCTCCGGTGGCAACGCCGTTGAGTGGTACTTCTGTTCGCTTGGCGTTGTCTGCAACGGATAATATGTCGGCGCTCCTCACGTACCATATTAATTACAAGCCTACGGACGACGCAGGCGCAGGTACGGATGTGGATGTGCCGGGTACAGCAGGTGAAACAACATACCATAATATTAAGGGGCTGACAGGCGGCACAAACTATACGTTCTCGGTAACTGTTTCGGACGCTGTTCCTAACACATCGGCAGCACAGACGTGCTCTGCAACTCCGGCAATGGCTACGGCTCCTGTTCCAACGCGCGAGGCTGTAACTGTTCTTTCTGTTTATTCAGATGCTTACACCTCAGCTCTGGCTCATGACTTTATTAAGAACAACTGGGCTTGGCCTACATATGCTGAGCAGGATCTTGGCGGCGATCACCTGTTAGTTTACACATCTGATCCTGCCATCCAAGAGCAGATGCCGGATGTTGCATGGGGAACTAATAATGATGGTGATGATGCTATTATTGCCAAGGATGGCTATAATGATGGAACTAACAAAGGCTTGGATGTTCGCTCAATGGTTTATCTCCACTTCGATATGTGGTCTGCAATTGCTACCATCTATCCGGAGGTTTATCTCAATGACGACAAATTGGCAGGCTTTGAATTAGATGGTTCGGGCTGGCAGTCATTTGATATCCCATTGTCTTCATTGACGGCTGAACAAAAGAATAATGTTCGATTTATTAAGTTTATTGCTCTCCGCACTCCGAACCCGGAAGAGATTGCTATCGACAATGTTTACTTCTGGACTGATGCTGCTCCGACCTATACCCGCAATGACTCTTGGATGGCTCCGGGTGAATTGGGAACTGTTTGTTATCCGGAAGGCTTACGAGTAGCCGGTGCGACCATGTACCAGATGGCGGGAACGGATGCTAACGGCAAGTTCGTCTTTGACGAAGTGGAAGTGCTCGCTCCGGGTGTTCCGTACTTGTTCGAGGCGCAATCCAATGAGCTTCGTTTCTACGCTACGGCTGCCACTCCGGCGGCTGAGGCTGGTACAAGCAATGGTATGGTAGGTACGTTCACTGAGATTACTATTCCGCAGAATTCGCCGAATATCTATTACTTCACAGGAACGAAGTTCTACGCAGTAACGGCTCGCTCGACAGATTTGACCGTTCCGGCTAACCGCGCATATGTAGATCTGACAACTCCGCATCCGGCGATGGCTCCGAAGCCCGGCATTCGTCGAATCACATTCGATGTCGAGGGAACAAGCACTATTACGGGTTGTGAGCAGATTGATGCTACGGATGCTCCGGCAAAGATACTCATAGATGGCCGGATGTACATCTTACGTGGCGAAAAGCTCTATGACGCAACCGGTCGTCTAGTTAAGTAAATAATGAAGGTTGAATGTTTAAAGTTGAAAGGACAGAATAATGAAAAAGCTATATAATCAACCGAAGACAGAGATCTTCGATGTGCGTTTAGATAATATAATGCTCTCCGTTTCTAATGGTGGAACTCCTCCTGATGAAGGTGCTGCTCATGCACCGGGTAGAGTATTCTAATAATAGACTCCAGCAATCAGAAGCCTTTCCTTCGGGAGAGGCTTCTTTTTGGGTCTGTTACCTAGCACTTGCTTAGCACTTTAGTAGGACATTATAAGGACTTGCCTAGCATAACCCGTTTGTAAACATATCCTATGTTCGTGCTTGTTAGAACGGGAGCATCACGGGACCATGTCCTAAGGAGAACCTAAGGAAAACCTGACCAAAACCCGAGAAGATACGCCCCTAATGTAAAAAATACGAAAAAATATATACAAAATTTGCGTATGTCAAAAAATAGTATTATCTTTGCAGCCGAAACTTAAGACATGAACACACAAGCAAACGGAATATCGCGAATTACACCCTCCCATGCGGGAATAGGCGCCATTCGCAATGAACAACCTCCTTCAGGCGGTACTTGACGTATGTCAGGTGCCGCTTGTTGTTTGTATATCATAAATTCACAATACTATGGGATTCTTTACGAAGAAGCGTGATGACGGAGCGACCTTTGACGGTCAGGGTCAGGAGCGCGTCGGTTTTATCGACAATGTATTTTATAACCTTGAGGAAGATGTGCTGTTAGCGCGTCATCCGTATGACAATCTCTCTACCAACGCCCGCGTGACGGTGCAGGAAGGTCAGGTGATGGTCTTCTGTCAGGAGGGTGAATATTCGGATGTGTTCCAGCCGGGTAGTCACGTACTGACGACCAATAACGTACCGTTCCTGCAACGGATACTGAACCTGCCGACCGGTGGTACGTCCGCTTTCAAGACGACGCTGTTCGTGGTGAGCACGACGCGCAAGCGAGTTGCCGGTCAGAACGGCTGGGGTTTGGGCATGACCATCTGCGACTATTCATTAGGAGATGAAGGAACGAACGTGCGCGTAGGCGCTTACGGCTCGTACGAGTTCCGTATCGTGGATGCGCTCAAGTTCATCCGTCAGTACTCGGGTACGCTGCATGAGATACTGCTCGACGAGTTCGTGGAGAAGTTCACGGCGTCGGTGACCACGCAGGTGAAGCCGCTGCTTTCCAAGCAGTTCAGCCGCAAGAAACTGCCGATAACGGAAATCAACGAGGCTATTCCGGAGATTGCGGAAGGCGTGACCGAAGGACTCAACGACTTCTTCAAGAAATACGGTATCGAGTTCACGGAGTTCGCCATCGAGGCCATCGAGCCGGATGAGGACGACGAGAACTACAAGGCTATCCTGGCGGCGAAGACAGCCGGTGGCGCGATGGACTTCGAGTCCCGTGCTCGTGCCCGTCAACGTGCCCGCGAGGGTTATACGTACCAGCAAGAGCGTCAGTTCGATATCATGCAGGGTGCTGCGCAGAACGAAGGTTCGGCAGGCCAGATGATGGGTGCCGGCATGGGTATCGGTATGGGCTTCGGCGTAGGCGGTATGTTCGGTCAGCAGATGGGCAATATGGCGCAAGGCGCAATGGGTGCACAGCCGGTATATGGTCAGCAGACGATGCCGGGTGCCGTTCCACCTCCGCCTCCTGCATCGGTGACCTTCCACGTGCTGGTGAATAACGCACAGCAAGGTCCGTTCGACATGGGCACGCTGCAGCATATGGTGGCGCAAGGCACGCTGACGCCGCAGACCTATGTATGGAAGCCGGGTATGGCGCAGTGGGCTGCCGCTTCGCAGTGTCCGGAGCTGGCACAGCTGTTCGGCGCAGTACCGCCCCCACCGCCTAGCTTAGGCTAAAACTCGCGCGAGTCGCTGCTCTGCAGCTCCATATGGCGCTACGTTTTGCCCTACGCTTTTCGGTCTGCAAAACTGCGTTTCACATCCCGAGTTTAATTATTTTAATTTATTAAAATTATGAAAAAGACATCAATATTCTCGCAAATCGTAATGCCGTTGGTGGTGATAGGTGCCACAGTGGCATTGTTCCTGCTGTTCAAGGCGGAAGAGCCGACAGCGCTGTTCTGGGTTAATTTCGCATACACGCTGCTGCTGGAGGCCGGTCTGTTCGGCTGGGTGGGCTGGATGCGCCGTGAGGAGAATGAGACCTCGTCGTTCCTCAAGATAGCGATGGGTACCTTCGGCTGGTTCTATATGATTGCCGGTATCCTCGTGATGGTTGCGTTCGCGATAGCCTCTATCTGGCTGACCGTAGATATCCGCTGGTATATCGCCGTGCATGTCATCCTGCTCTGCGCATGGATTATTCCGGCGGCTTGGCTGGCTGAGTCCGACGCCAATTACAAAGAGTACCGAGAGAATAAAAAAGCGCAAAAGCAAGATTAGTATATGGCAACCCTGAAGATTTTACGTTGTAAGAACTGTATGTTCCCTCTGCCGGAGGGGACGATGACTTGTCCGAAATGCAAGCATGTGAACAAACTGCAGCAGAGCGAGGTGAACCCGCTCCGCCTGCCGAAGGATGTGACGGAAGACTATATCCGCCATTTCAAGGAGCAGACACATGCGAACCCGAAAGATACGAACGCGCTGTTCGGTATGGGTCTGGTGTATATGGGCCTGAAGAACTATGAGCTGGCGCAGAAGAACCTGGAAGAGGCGGTGAAACTCAGTCCGCTCGAGCCGGATATCTACTATTATTTCGCGCTGTCGCTGTTCGAGGGACATAACCCGAAGCATATCAACCCGAAGACGGCGGACCGTATCGAGGAGTGGCTGCACACGGCGTCCAACCGTCAGGAGAAACGCAAATACCTCGTGCTGCTGATGGTGCTGCGTCAGTGCCACTACGTGGACAACGGTCTGCAGGTGAAAGGCGAAGCTCCTATCGAACTGATGGAGAAGATCCGCAAGATGGTGCCGGAGGCAGACGACGTGAGCGAGATCCTCGAGCATGTACAGATCACCAACAAGCAGGTCAAGGAATGGCTCGGCGAGATACAGAGCGGTAACCGCAAGAAAGAGTCCGACGAGGAGCGCGAGAACCGCTATTACGCAAGTCGCTATGAATACAGCGGACCATGGCCGACGAACCGTAAGAACGATGACGCACAGTTGTCGGACGAAGCAGAGGCTGTTGGTAACCGGATGATTAACGAAGAAGTCCGTCAGTCATTCTTCGATTATATGTACGAGCCGGATAAACCGGTGGTCTTGGAGAAACCGAGTCTGCCGTTCGGCAAACTGCTCAAGCACCTCGTCCTCATGCCGCTTGGCGCCATCATCGTGCTGGTTATCGTGATAGCGTGTGACTTCGGTTTCAACGAGCGCGAGGTCAGTCCGGTGCAGAGCGTGCAGCAGGAGTATCAGGACCTGTACGGTCGTAAGAAAGAAGGCTCCAAACTGCGTAAACAGCATATGGAGGAGTTGCGTGCGGACAGTCTTGCCCGTGTGCAGGAAGACAGTGCCTATCTGGCGCAGTATTTCATGATAGCAAGCACCTACAAGGACGAGAACGGCGATGAGCATAACCTGTGGTTCCATGCACCGACCGAGGAAGAGCGCGCTATCGTGACGCAGTATAACGGCATGGAGAAGGGCTGGAAAGGTCCGGTGGCTCTGCTGCTGGTACTGCTGCCGTTCTTCTACGGCATACTGAAAGTATGTATCGCTTTCGGCAAGGTATGCCGTCAGCGCAAGCAGATAGGCGACGAGAACGACGCCCGTCAGGCGGAATACGAGCATGCTCTCTATATGTTCAATGAAGGCCGTCCGTCCATCGCCGACTATGTGCTGTTCTGCAAGCATTATCTGGGCAAGGAGAGTCCGCTGCTGCCGTTCACCGGTGACCCCGTGGAGAAGGCATTGGAGGACAACCATATCGACGAGCTGGATATGAAGGGCAAGATACTCTTCCTCAACTATTTCGACGATACGGACGATAACGGCAACCCGTCGGAGGCACCGCATGACGTGCTGAGCCGTATCTATTATGTGATAGCTATCCCACAGGTGGACAAACTGACGATGCTCTATAACTACTGGGATACGGTCAGCAACGAGATCACCTCGTGCGACGCGGAGAATATCTACTACAATAACATCCTCGGCGTGACCAAGAAGAGCGACGGTATCGTGATAGAGAAGGCCGGCGGTTCGGTATCGACCATCGTCTTCCCGCCGCATAACGAGCCGTCTATCTGCGCATACCAGAATGACTTCCCGGAGTATATCACCTATAGTAATACGCGTACGAGCGACCCGCAGGTGTTCATCGACGCACTCAATGCGCTCGTGGCTGCCCATAAATAAAAATCACCAATCATAAATTATAAATTTTAAAATCTATTCACTATGATTCTGATCATTCTTATGATTCTCGCGTGGTGGTTCCTCTACAAGAAGACCTACTACGTCCGTATCGAGTCGGTGGGAAGTGACATTCCCACTATGGAGCAACTCTTGAAAGTGGAGTTGGAGACCACCTTGCGTCAGGCAATCTTCATTACGAAGAACACCCCGTATCTCGCTGAGGGTGGCGGCTATTTCAATGCACGCGCTATTGCCAAGAAAATCGAGGAAAAAGGCGGTGTGGCTAAGGTTAAGTTCTTCTGGGTATGGTCCAAACCGCAAGTAGGCCCGGTTCAAGAAAACAAGTAATCAACGGAGTAATAACACTTTAAATTAGTACAACTATGGCTAAGAATAAAGATAAAAAGAAACATCTGAGCAACGCGGAGTTGCGCGAAATAGGTGCCGTTGGTTTCTCTATGGACGATGTGCGCCAAGTACAAGACCAAAAGGATTCTGTGAACGCGAAGGCCTATGACTATATGGTAGAGGCTATGGCGGTCAGTGCGAACTACATGGGTGACACCATCACCGATGAGGGTGTCCGTCTGGACGACGTCTATCCGACTACATACGAAGAGACCATGAAGATGGACGAACTGCTCGACAAGTCCGAGCGCGCCGTCAAGGACGAGAATGATGACGAGTACAACAAGATGATCGTGGAGCTCCGCGGTATCGTAGGATGGAGCCGTCGTCGTCACTTCAACTTCTCGTGGGGTATCATCTTCGGTACTATCATCACTGTAGCTGCCGTGATGTATTGGTCCAACAGCGACAAGGAGACTAAAGCCAACCGCAAGGCGCAGATGGAAGCCGTTAAGGCTTGGGAACTGCCGGGTGACGAGAGCGGTCTGAACTATCAGAAGATGATGGATACCATCCAGTATAACGACCAGTTCCGTGGCGCTGCCGAGTACAAGGCTTATCATATGAAGTCGAAAGCTGAGTCCATCAAGTCGCAACAGGAGTATGCTCAGAAATACCGCGCTCAGGCAGATACCGCTTCTACCAAAGATGCAAAGAAGCAGTATTTGAAATGGGCGAAGGAAAGCGACCAGAACGTAGAGATATATCAGAAGGAGTATGAAGAGATCCAAGGCTGGGATTTGAAGGATGCTAAGAAAGCTGCTGTCAAGCAGCAGACGCGCTGGTATCGTTCGGCATCGAAGGCTGCTGCTTTCTCGTACTGCCTGATGATTTTCTTCCTGTTGCTCATACCGCTCTATATCTTCGCGAACCACAGCTGGGGTTATGTTATCACCCGCACCCGTGAGGAGCAGGAGATGCTGGACAAGATCAAGAAATGGGGCTATTCTATCGCTGCCGGTCTGTTCGGTGCCGCTGCTGCCATGGAGGCTACAGAGCACTATCGTGTTCACTGGTCTGACGGTAGCACCACGCACGAGACGGAGACCAACTGGGCGGTTGTAGTCATCAAGGTAATGCTGCTCATCGCTGCCCTCGCTATCGTAGCTGTCGTTTCTACCGGTATCATGCTCTATAGCACCATCGTCGGTCTGAAGCGTAACTATGACTGGAAGGCTATCTACGCAGCCGCTAAGAATAAAGCTGTGGCTGCCAAACATATGGCACAGGATGTAGCTGCAAAAGCTAAATAGTAATCGTGCCCTGTAGGGCTAAGACATAACCCGTACTTTTTTTCGGGACTGTAAAAACGTAATCCGCTGTAAAGTAGCGGGTTACGCTTTTTATATACGTACTTTTATGCCGTATGACACATGGGAACGCTTGCGTATGTGCGGAAAAAGCAGTAATTTTGCCCTCGGATTAACAACAAAACCACCTGTATCATGAAAAAATTATTCTTCTTATTCGCTTTTTTGAGTGCAAACATTTTATTGTTTGCAGAACCTATCGCTTCCGAGTACTGCGGCGAAGTAATGAGTAGCGGTAATACTCAGGCAGCTTTCACATGGGAGACAACAGACCAAGGCGCAATCGTCATCACGATTAGCGAGACGCTTGGTGGCGCTCTTGATGCTACCCATTTCCGCGGCAACGGAATCAACATTGACAAGATTAAGGTTGGAGAGTTGCGCGAAGATGCGGCTAACTATTTCACGCTGGCTTGTGGCGGTGCTCCGACAATCACTCTCACGCCGAAGACCGGTGTGACTTTGGATTACGGAACGAAGATCTACGTGACCAATCAGATTATCGAGTACGCAACGAGTAAGGACGGCAATGCATGGCCGACTCTGACATTCGAATATACGTACGGTGGTCAATGTCTGATGACTCCGGAATTGACGACGATCTCGCTGACCGCTCCTTCCTCTTTCGCGAAGATCGGCGAGGGTGTGACGCTGACCGTGACTACGCTTGACCAGCTGAATCGTCCAATAGACGCGCAAGTCAACCTATCGGTTGAGCCTGCTGACGCCGGTACGATTACAGGCAATGTATATACGCCGCTCAAGGCAAAGGCTGCTACCATTACCGCTACCAGCGGAACACTCTCGAAGTCGATTGTGCTGTACGGTGTACCGAGTGACAACCTCGCACTTAACAAGCCGTGTGCAGCAGGCTATGAGCCGGGTAACCAAGATGAGATATCTTCGAAGGCCAATGACGGAAATATCAACACGCAATGGGTGACCTATGCGGACCAACCGGCAGCTGTAGAATGGTGGTACGTGGACCTGGGTGCCAAGTACCAAATCGCGGCTGTGGATGTGCTGTGGGGTGATCCGACTTCAACCAGTTATATCGTGCAGGTACGTGACAATGCGCCGACCGAGACAGAGGCAGCAGATGATAACGCATGGACCACTATCGCTACGCTGAATGATATCACGATTAACAGCGAGCAGTTTATCTCATGCGGCGAGGCTACTTTAGGTCGCTATGTACGTATTCACTCACTCGCGAAGTCGGCTAACTTCTTCCGCATGAAAGAGGTGCGCGTATTCGGAACAGAATGGACAGGTAGTGACGATACGGAAGCGCCGGTGATGGTAAGTGCTACGGTAGAGGAAGTGTATTCGTCTTCCGTAGTACTGGCAGTTTCTGCGACCGACAACAATCAGGTGATAACCAAATATCACGTGGTAGAGACGGCAGCGGGAATGGATAGCAAGTATATCCCTGCGGATGGAAAGATCACGATAGACGGTCTGACGCCGGGTACGTCTTACAACTTTGTTGTAACGGCTATTGACGGAAATAATAACGAGTCAGCCAATAGTATCACGGTGCCGGTTCAGACTCCTGCCCGCGCGCTCGTTCCTAATACCCCTGCGCCCGTACCTGCATGGCCGGCCAACCAAGTAAAGAGCCTCTACAGCGACGCTTATCCGTTTGCACCCGCTTCGCTCAATAGTTATAACGAAGGCTGGTGGAACAACCCGAAGATGACCATTGAAGACGTTGAAGGTGATCATTATCTGCATTACGACCTCTATCGCGCCGGTATGATCGGCTGCATGTTCAGCGAGATATCCGTGGCTACAATGGAGAAGATTCACATCGACGTATGGGCTTCCAAGGCAGGTACGATTACCTTCCGCCCGATTATAGACGGCGATCCGGATGCACTCAATAACATCCGCAAGACCTTAGTGCTCGAGGCCGAGAAATGGAACTCATTCGACATCGACATGTCGGAGTTTGGCGAGCACAACTGGATGAAACTGTTCCAGTTCTCGATTGAGAACTACGAGGCAGGTGGTCTGGTAGGCGAGCATATTTCTGTAGATAACCTCTACTTCTACCGCACAACGCCTCTCGTGGATAACGATGCTCCGACGAATGTGCAGGCAAGCATGGTTTCCGCCGGTTTCTTCAATGCGGTTCTGGCCGTAAGTGCTGAGGATAACAGCGGCGTCGTAGCTTATGAGGTGAAGAATGGTGAGACGGTATTGGCTTCCGGCGGTGGCGCGAGTGGCGCAACGGTGAATATCAACGTACAGGGATTGCTGCCGAATACATCCTATAACCTGTCGGTATTTGCCAAGGACGATAACGGCAATGAGGCAGACCCGGTAGTTGTGCCGGTTCAGACCGCTTCCTCACCCGCTCCGGCTCCAACGCCTGACTTTACAAACAGGGAAACCGTGAATATCTTCTGCGACCTGCTGGATAACGCTCCGGGTATCAATATCGGCGGTTGGGGGCAGACGACACAAGCATCGTTGGCACAACTGGCAGAGGGCGATAACGTATGGTTCTGCACCAACTTCAACTATCTGGGTTGGGAACTTCAGAACCATGTAAATGCCTCCGGCATGGAGAAGCTGCACGTCGATTTCTATACGCTCTCGATGAATTCGATTCAGCTGACCCCTATCAGCACCGGTCCGAAGGAGGGTATCTACCCGGTTATCCTGACTCCGAATACATGGGTTAGCGTGGATGTGCCTTTGAGCGCTTATGCGGCAGCCGGAATCGACTGGAGTGACATCTTCCAGATGAAGTTCATGGAGGCAAATCCGGCAGGCTCTGAACTGTTTATCGACAATGTATATTTCTACAAAGAAGTAGGTGAAGGTATTGAACAGGTGACGGACCGCGTGGAGAGTCATAAGGTGCTGATCAACGGTGTGCTGTATATCGAGCGCAATGGTGTTCGCTATACGACGGCCGGACAGATGGTCAAATAGCGTACATAACCCGTACTTTTTTTCGGGACTGTAAAAACGTAATCCGCTGTAAAAAGGCGGGTTACGCTTTTTATATACGTACTTTTATGTTTTATAACATACGCGCGTTTTTGCGTATGTGCGGAAAAAACACTACCTTTGCACCACTTTAACAAAGTTAAGTTCCAATCGAAAACACAATTTTAATAACAATCAATCCATAACATGAGAAAACGAATCTACTTATTGTCCGTCATGGTTATGATGAGTCTGAGTGTATTGGCTCAGATGACTGTGACGGGTGTGGTGATGGCTCAAGATGAGCCTGATCCGGTGATTGGCGCCAATGTGATGATTAAAGGCACCACAAATGGTACCATCACAGATTTCGACGGAAACTTCTCCCTTCAGGCCAAAGCAGGTGACGTGCTCCAAGTGAGCTTCATGGGTTACAAGAGCCAGGAGGTGAAAGTGACAAATGCCGGTCCGCTGCGTATCACGCTGGTACCGGACAATGTACAGTTGCAAGAAGTGGTAGCCATCGGTTACGGTACGATGAAGAAGAGTGATTTGACGGGAGCGGTTACGTCTGTAAGCGCTGATCAGTTGCTCAAAGCTCCGGTAGCCGGTCTGGACCAAGCGCTGCAAGGTCGTGCCGCAGGTGTGACGGTTACAACAGGTTCCGGTCAACCGGGTGAGGCCGCAACCATCCGTATCCGCGGTATCGGTTCGGCTCTCGGTGGTAACGACCCGCTGTACGTAGTAGACGGAGTCATCACGAGTGATATTAAGTTCCTCGCGCCGAGTGACATCCAATCGATGGAGATTCTGAAGGACGCTTCGGCCACCGCGATCTACGGTAGCCGTGGTGCGAACGGTGTGATCCTTATCACGACCAAGTCGGGTAGTGAAGGTAAGATCAATATTAGCTTTGATTCTTATTGGGGATTCCAGAATCGTTGGAAAAAACTCGATCTGATGAATAGCAATGAGATGGCTGAGACTATGCTGCGAATGGGTATCATGAAGGATAAGAAACCAGGTGTGGATGCCTATAATACATTCATGACAGATGGTATAACCGCTTGGATGCGTTCTCGCGCTACGAGTAAGTTCTTCCCTAATAACACAGATTATACGTATGATCGTAATACTGACTGGCAAGATGAGGTGTTTAATAAGAACGCGTTCATGCATAATTATAATTTGTCTGTTGATGGCGGCGGAGAAAAAGGTCATTATGCATTCTCTGCAAACTACTTCTCTCAAGATGGTACGATCATAGGCTCTAATTATGAGCGCGTGACTTTGCGTCTAAATTCGGATTACAAGATTCGTAACTGGCTGAAGTTCGGAGAACACTTATCGTTTATGTATGCTCAAGGTCGGAATGCAATGAATAATAGCGATAGTCCGGGTGCTTCTGTGATATCAGCTGCATTGGCAATGGCACCTTGGGATCCGACGCATTATCCGGAGGGATCAACTTATACAAACAAGTCTACCGGAGAAGTGACAGATTTAAGTGGACGAATTGCAGCATCCAGTAACTTTAAGAATGTGACGAACCCATTCTCGATGGTAAATGAGAGTTATCCTCAGTCCAAGGACGAGCGTCTGGTAGGAGATGTGTATTTGGAATTAACACCGGTAGAGGGATTGACTATTCGTCCGTCTTTCTCTGTGGATTATAACTTAAATCGCTATCGTCTATTTAAGAATTCCTATGAGTATTCTACCTATGATGTGAATCGTGACAATTTCCTCCAACGCTCGATGGGTCGTTCTTGTACAATGTTGGAAGAAACCACGATAACCTATGCTCGCGAGATAGGTAAGCACAATTTCAGCGTGATGGTCGGTCAGACTTGGTCAGAGTATAACTACTACAGCCTAGGTGGCTCGGGATAAAGTTTCCACACTTCCCAGTTCCTGCGCCATTTTATTAAAGCAATCCAC
>JAFWAK010000102.1 GCA_017507715.1 Paludibacteraceae bacterium
TAGAGACGATCATCCGCGTGGGTTCGTGCGGTGCGCGTCAGATGTACGTGACCCTCGGTGACCTCGTAATCGCTCAAGGTAGCTGCACCGACCGCAACTGGGATGCACACTACAACCTGCCGGGTCGCTACGCTCCGATAGCCGACTTCGAGTTGTGCCGCAAAGCTGTAGAGGCAGCCGAGAAACGCGGTTACAAATACCACGTAGGTAATGTCTTCTCCGCTGACATCTTCTACTGCGAAGACGAGCGCAAGAAGAACTGGACGAAGATGGGTGTGCTGGCAGACGAGATGGAAGCTCCGTCGCTGTACATGAATGCTGCTCGTGCCGGAAAGAAAGCGCTGGTTATCTGCACCGTTAGCGACCATATTCTGACAGGTGAGGCTACTACAGCCGAGCAACGCCAGAACTCGTTCACGAACATGATGGATGTCGCATTTGATATCATCTCCGAATGAGAAAAATAATCGTATTACTGGTATTAGCACTTCTGCCCTTGGGCCTATCGGCTCAAGAGCAGGAGGCTGGTGCTTCGACTAAAGAAACCAAGGAGAGCAAAGAGAAAAAGACCAAGAACCTCAAGGCGGTTTTTACCGGCTTCAGCGGCGGTATGATGCTACACGGCGGTTATCTATTCTCCGACGACCCGACCAAAGTGTTCAGCAACACCGGCTTGGGCAGTCGCGAATATGTCAAGGGCTTGCCGAAAGACGGTTTCTGTTACGGTTTGGGCGGTGCTTTACGCGCGCATTTGATTAATCATATTCACTTGGGTGCAGAAGGATTTGTAAGCACGATGTCAATGATGAAGACAGGTTCGAATGTACGGACCGCGTGGGGCGGCGTGCTATGCGATTTCTACACCGATTGGGGTAAAGTGCGTCCGCTCATCGGTATGACGGTCGGCGGAGGTGCCATGCGGCGTCTGTACGTGCCCGACCAGGCGGAAGGCGTGCATTATGAAGGCGACACAACGCATTATAACGCATCCTATGTCAAAACGCCGTTCTTCTTTATGGACCCGTACGTGGGTCTGGAGATCGGCCTCAACAACCACATGGCTGTTATTATTCGTATCGACTATATGCTCCCATTCGGTACGAGCATAAGTAATTTGGCAGAGAATGTCAAATGGAGCAATTTTATGACGCCGAGCGGTCCGCGTCTGTACGTGGGTATCATGTTCGGCAAACTAAAGCGAGAATAAACAAACAACACATATAGAATGGATAAAAACACTTGGATCGGCTTTATTCTGATAGCCGCGATTTTCGTTGGGTTCATGTTTATCCAGCGTCCGTCGAAAGCGGAACTGGCTGAGCGCCAACGAGTACAGGACTCTATTAACCTCGTTCAGATGGCGCAAGCCGAGGCACAACGCATCTCGGACTCGATAAGCGCTGCCACTCCGACCGAAGAGGCTGAGGTTGCAACCGTAGAAGAGTCCAAGCCCGAAGAACAATGGATCACTCTGCAGAACGAGAAGTTACGTCTGACACTTTCCACGTACGGTGGTGCCATTCAGCGCGCTGAGTTGCTGGAATACCACGCCTCGGGCGACAGCGTCAACCCACTATGTCTCTTCCGCGCGGACGAGTCATCGTTCGGCTTCACGCTCATCACCATCAACAACCGTATTCTGCACACCTCTGACCTCATCTTCATGCCGGTAGAGACGGCCGAGCCGAACAAGGCGATCATGCGTCTGCCGGGTGCGACGGAGGACGCATGGTTGGACTTCGTGTATGAATTGTCGGACGACTATATGGTGCACATGGCGCTCGTGCCGCATAACATGCAGAATGAGTTAGCGCAGAACATCAACTCGCTCGAACTACAATGGCGTCAACTTATTCCGCAGCAGGAACAGGGACGTAAGTTCGAGGAGCGCTACGCGCAATTGCAATATATGCTCGTAGGCGGTGACATGGAGAAACTCAGCGAGACCAAGGACGACAGCGAGAAAGAGAGTACGCGCATCAAATGGATTGGTTATAAAGACCAGTTCTTCTCTACCGTACTCATCGCGGATGATGCGTTCGCCGGCGGACAGTTCACCTCGACCGTTCAGAGCAAACACTCGGGATATATCAAAGAGTACAACACGCTTACTTCCGTGCCGTTTGACCTGACAGGCAAGACTGAGACAGGCTTCCGTTTCTACTGCGGTCCGAACCACTACCACACGCTAAAGGCGTATGACGAAGGAGCAGCCAAAGAGGACAAGCTGAACCTCAACAAACTCGTGCCGTTAGGATGGAAAATCGTGAGTTGGATTAACGTGATTTTAGTCATCCCTATGTTCGACTTGTTCTCCAGCTGGGGACTCCACATCGGTATCGTAATCCTGCTGATGACTATTGTCATCAAACTCATCATCCTCCCGTTCGTCTTCGTATCGTACAAATCGAGCGCGAAGATGCGTGCGCTCAAGCCGCAGATTGATGCTATCAATGAGAAGTTCCCGGCCGATAAGATGCAGGAACGTCAGCAGGCGACCATGCAACTCTACCAGCAGGCCGGCGTCAATCCGATGTCGGGTTGCTTACCAATGCTGTTCCAGTTCCCGGTATTGATGGCTATGTTCTGGTTCCTGCCGACGGCTATTGAGCTTCGCGGCAAGTCACTGCTATGGGCGCCGGACCTGTCCACCTATGACGCTATCCTCCATTGGAATTTCAATATCCCGCTGTTAGGCGACCACCTGTCGTTGTTCTGCTTGCTGATGACGATAGCCAACTTCGGCTATACTTATGTCACGATGCAGTCGCAGGCAACCGACCCGAACATGAAGTTCATGAAGTACATGATGTACGCGATGCCGCTCATGTTCCTCTTCATCTTCAACGACTACGCAGCCGGTTTGAGTTACTATTACCTCCTGTCTCTGTTCATCACGATCATGCAGACGATGATCTTCCGCTGGGCTTTGGACGATAAGAAGATGCTCAAGGAGATGGAAGAGAATAAAAAGAAAAAAGCCGGCAAACCTAAGTCCGGCTTCATGCAGCGTCTTGAGAACATGCAACGCGAGCAGCAGCGCTTAGCTCGCGAGCAGGCCAAAGCGGCTTATAAGAGACGCTAACTCGCTATCCACCAGCGCTTGTCCTTCTTCGGACAGCGTGATGCCGTCCTGCTCGAGGAGCTGATCATAATGGTCGCTCGCGAGCATCGGCGAGGTGATATCGATGATATGCACACATTGCGTGGCTGCAAGGCGGAAGAGCGCCAAGTTATACAGCGCGTGGATATTACGCAGACGCTCTGTCTTGCCGCCTAACCAATAGAGGAGGTTCTTGCGTTCCTGCATGGACATACCTCGCGTGATAAAGGCGAAATAGCGGTTTTCGTCCATGATGGGCAGACTAACCAATACCGGTTCCTGTCCTTGTGTACGCGCTTGCGCTATCTTATTGATATATTGTGCTTTATAGGCTACTAAATCTATCTTTGGCTCGTGATGTCCGCTGGGATTTGATGCGATCTCACTCCAGTTGTACTGTAACCCGCTCTCAGGTTGAATAAGAATAGTCTTGTCCATAATGTATACTGTTTAGAGGTTCATTAACAAATAAGCGACTACTGCCGGTAATTGTAAGCAATATAATGCGACCAAAAGGTCAAATCCGATTCGTTTAACAGTTTTCATATGCGTTTGAATGAATAGGTTTTACAATGTAGTTTTTAAAAATCGATGCAAAAGTACTGCTTTTTCGACACGCGTACAACTAATTGTGATTAGGGACTAAAAATATTGACAAAAATAGCCATTTTGACGACTAAAACACAAATATAGGGACAAAAATCTGGAATAACGAATTTCGTCACTCGACAAAAGGAGACTAAAATATGAACAAAATTCCTTCTTCAATCCTCTCGCTTACCGTGCTCTTGCTGCACGTGTTCGCCATGCCGGTATTCTTCTTGGGATTTATATTGATCTATAACAGCCAATGGATGAGTGAATTCCTGAATGCAGGTTTGGGTGTCATCTTCAACGTGCTGATGATCACGAGCATCCTAATCGGTGTTATAGGCATCTCCCGCTTTATCATGACAATGGTCGGCCGTAACGGACGAATCAGTTGGTGGCAATACGCGTTATGGAGTTTCGGAGAAGTGTTTGTCTTCTCCTGCTTTGCAGCTCTTTATATGGCGCTCGTGTATGGTGACTACGGCTATTTCCCGGCTTTAGGCGAATGTCTGCGTCTGTCCTTTGCCACGTTTAGTTACCCCTATATCATTTTTGCGCTACTTTTCGCACTCATTCGTCCGGACGAGATAGAAGCGAACGAGGAAGATCTGGTTCGCTTTGCGGACTCTACGGGTCGCTTGAAACTGGTGATTGCCCATGACGTGATTCTCTATATCGAGGCGCAGGAGAACTATGTGTCCATCCATTACATGGAAGGCGAGAAGCAGAAAGAGTACTCCTTGAGGCAGTCGATGCGTGGTATAGAGGAACTGATGGAGAAGCACGGCATCATACGCTGCCAGCGCTCATACTTCGTCAATCCGAGACATGTGACGGTTCTGCGGCGCGACAAGGAAGGATTCATACAGGCGGAGTTGGATGTGAATAACAGCAAGCCCGTGCCCGTATCGCCTAAGTACTACGAGCAGTTGAGTAAAATGTTGTGATGCTAGTTAAATGCTAGGTATGTGCTAGGTATATGCTTGCTAAGTGCAGGGAATATGCTATGATTCCTGCGCAACCAACATACCACAGGCAGCCAGAATATCCTCACCACGCGAACGACGAATCGTTGTGGTGAGGTTATTGTTTGTAAGATAATCCCGGAACCATTCCATCTGCTGCTCGTCAGAGCCCGGGAAATGGCGGTTAGACTTGATATCCTCTACGCCTTCATGGAAACGGATGAGGTTGACGCGGCAGTTGAGTCCGCGCAACAGTCGCAGCAGTTCTTTGGCATGAATAATCGTGTCATTGCCCTGAACAGCATTTCCAGGTATCGAACCGCTCGACTTATGCCAGCAGATATATTCGAAGCTCACACGACGCTGGTGTGACCAGTCGTACTGCTTGAGCAAGGCAATTACGTCTGTAATGGAAAACATCTTCTCTGCAGGCATGATTTGCGCACGCTCGGCCGGGATGGCATTATGCAGCGAGACAGCCAGATGACACTCACTCTCGTCCAGAAAACGCTTCATGGCAGGAATACAGACCGTAGAGACCGTGATACGTTTGGGCGACCATGCACAGCCGTAACTCGCTGTCATGATTTCCAAAGCCCGCAAGACATTATCCAAGTTATCCATCGGTTCGCCTTCACCCATGAAGACCACGTTGGATAGTGGTAACCGGTTATCGGCAATAGCTAATTGGTCAATCTCGAAAATCTGGTTGAGGATGTCTGCCGCCGTCAGTTGACCGTGGAAACCCAGCGTGCCCGTCATGCAAAAGCGGCAACCCATTTTACAGCCAATCTGCGTGGAAACGCAGAGCGTAGCACGGTCGTCTTCCGGAATATAGACACTCTCGACAAACTTCTCTCCGATGGCAAACAGATATTTGCGTGTGCCGTCCACGCTGACTGCCTCACGCACAGGCTGATGACGACCGATGGTATAGCGGGCTTTGAGTGCCTCACGCCCTTTGAGCGAGATATTCGTCATCTCGTCGAACGACTTCACACGGCGCACATACAGCCACTCGGCCAGTTGTTTACCGGCGAATTTCTGCAAGCCGACGCTCAGCGCCACTTCCTGCAGTTGCTCGAGTGTTTTGCCCAGTAGAAGTTCCACTACTCTTTAACCAGTTCGATATGCGGATAAGCGAAGGTAAAGCCCTGTTGCGGCAGTTCGGTATAGAATCGCTCTTGCAGACCGAAGAACACATCCCAATAGTCATCGGCGCGTACCCATGCCCGCACTACGAACGTGATATCACTCTCGTTAAGCGACTTGAGTGCCACGAACGGAGCAGGAATAGCGTCCATCCGGTAGTTGACCGTGGATAACTGATAAGCCGTGATATTGAGTTGCTTGTACAGTTTCTTCATATCGGTGTCTGCCTTCAGAATGCGTTCTTCGCTATCCAGAATAGCCAGAATGGCTTCTTTGCATTTGGAGGCATCTACGCCGTACGAGACACTCACGGACCATTCCACGCGACGCAGCGGGCGACCGTTGAAATTATTAATCACGCCATTGGAAAGTGCACCGTTCGGCAAGATTACCACCCGGTTATCGGGCGTGAGGATCTTAGTGACCGTGATGTTCACTTCCACCACTCTACCCGTCGTTCCCTGCGCCTCGATAAAATCTCCGGCTTTGAAGGGTTTGAAAGCCAACAGCATGATTCCTCCGGCGAAGTTCTGCACGGTGCCGGAAAGAGCCATACCTACCGCCAAACCGCCTGCTGCCAGCAATGCAGCCAGAGAAGTTGTATCCACGCCAAGGGCACTAACGGTAACAACAATCAGAAGCACCGTTAGCGAGATGGAGGCGAAAGACGTCACGAACGAAGCAATAGTGGGTTCGGTCTTGCGGCGTAGGAACATCCGCTTGAGGGCGTTCTATGCCCACCGAACCAGGAAAATACCGATGATGAAGATCAGTAATGCCGCCAGCACTTTAATGCCGAACTGCGTGGCTTTCTCCACAAATATCTGCCAGAAGCCTTCCGGGTCTATACGGGCGTATTCAATCATCTGACGGGCACCTTGACGAACCGAGTCCGGCGTCAGTACTTGTTCCTGCGTTACTGTAGCAAGCGCCAAGTTCTGTAAATCATCCAAGAAAAGCATAGTTATCGAATTCTATCTGCTGCGCGTACGAGAGCCTCATCTTTGAGGATACGACGCGTAGCCATCATGGTTAATACTAAACAGATAAGCGGGAACGAAGCCCACGGCAACAAATGCCATTCCACGCCCAAGCTCATCTTCGCAAGCCATATATAAATCGCCAGTACCCCGTAATAGCCGAGGCAGAGCATGACGGAAAAGATGTTAAGCCGTGCCTGTACCAGGCGTTTCTTATACAGGAAGATGTCAATGAGTGCCAGCAGCGGGATAAGGGCTGTTGTCAGCGTCAGTCCCCACAAGCCTAGCAGCGGAGCGCCGCCAAGGGCGCCCAGTTCCCATACTTGTAACTGCTCAGCACCTTCCGGGGTGACCAGTTGTACTACCGGCAGCCAGATGAGCGCTATTCCCAAGGCCACTACGGCCAATAAATACAATGTTTGAATGCGTTGAATCATAACTTAGCCTCCTCTAAACTATTCACTTTATCTCCGTGCTTATTCACCCACCCTATTTGTCGTGCGGGGTTGCCTACCATGAGGGCATAAGCCGGTACATCTTTGGTGACGACCGAACCTGCTCCTATCAGGCAGTATTCGCCTAACTCATGTCCGCAGACAATAGTCGCATTCGCACCAACAGACACGCCGCGGCGCAGAATAGTAGGACGATATTCGTCCTTACGCGATACGGCTGCACGCGGGTTGATGACGTTGGTAAAGACCATACTTGGGCCCAAAAATACATCGTCCTCGCAACGGACGCCGGTATAGACGGAGACGTTGTTCTGAATCTTGCAGTTACGTCCGAGCACGACGTCGGGGGAGATGACGACGTTCTGGCCGATGTTACAGTCCTCGCCTATCGTGCAGCCGGTCATGATATGACAGAAATGCCAAATCTTGGTGCCTTTGCCTATTTGGCAGCCCTCGTCCACATAGGACGACTCATGTACGAAATAATCCATTTATTTAAGAATTAATTTAGTTCTTGTTTTACTTATGAATACGCCAAAGCCATTCTCCACATTGTTATAGATTGGCGCTTCTTCTTCCGTGCCAATCATATCCGAGAAAACCGCGCCCAAATCCACATCATCGCCATAGCCACTATTGAGTCCCAGATAGGCTAACATGGACGACTGGTAAAGATAATAGGCTTCGCTTTTCGTTTCAAACGTCAACACGAGCGAATCCGTTTGATAATGTAGGCTACCGCCGTTGTTGTAGTCAAGATCTGCATAGCCCAACATATAAATTTGCACTTGCTTACCCGAAGGGTAATATGTAGGCATGAGCAAGAAACCTTTCGATTGTTCACCGGGATAATAACCGTTCTGCTTGGCATATAGATTGCCCATATTCGCAAAAACAGGGTCAAAGGACATAACTGAGGATTGCTCCCTTTTAGTCACAATGGTATCCCATCTTATGACTGAAGCCGGAGTGGTGGACATATCATAGACAGGCTGTATTCGTGTAGCTGTAAAATACAATCTACCTGCGATGCCGACAACCGTCTCCCGGAACGGATAATCCGGTAATTGCAGCGTCATCGTATGTTTATTTATTCCACTATATTCGGTGTTGGGTTCAACTGTATAGGACAGCACTTTCGGTTCAAAATCAGGCATCAAGATCTCTTCTGCTTCAGCCGTGCCGAACTGAGGATGGGTCACTGACAGTCTCAGTGTATCGCCGGCTTGCACCTTCCTCGCCAACTTCAGATAATGCAAGCGCTCGACCGCGGAATCACGGACAATCGCATATTCGCCTGACGTACCGACGAGCGAGAAAGTGAGGCCCTCCAATACTTCAGGTGTGGCAGGCCTGCTATCCAAGAAGAAATAAGAGCGACCGACGAAGCATGTAAGCGAATCTTCTCCTGCACAGGCAATAGCCTGCACGACGAGTTTAGCGTCCTGGTATTCCCCATCGTACGGAATTTTATGCTCGCATGCCGTTAGCAGCAGGAGGAGAAATAGTATGTATGACAAACAGCGCTTCATCTTATTAAAATTTAAAGGTATAACTTAGGCTCGGCAAGACAGGAAAGAGGCTGAACTTATACAAGGAATTGCCGCGCGGATAGACCAGAAATGGATTGAAATTGCAATACACGTTATAGACCGACATATTCAAAATATGCTCGAAGTCCTTATGTTTCTTATCGGGCAGATGGCATGTGGCACCCAAATCAAGGCGGTGATAATCCGGCATCTTATAGTTATTCCGTTCGCTAACCTGGTACACCGTCTGGACATTCGAAGTCGGACGTGTAGCAAACTCGGTATTGTACATCCAGTCATCGTATTTCTGCAGGGCGAGCGTGCCGCGTGTGCCTGTGCCGTAAATAAAGGTTGCCGCTATTTCCCATTTCTTGTTAATCCGGTACTGCAACGTGACACTCAAGTCATGTTCGCGGTCATATTTGGCGTGGAACGGTTTACCGAAGTTAATCACCTGCCCTTCGCGGTCAAACTGCCGCATGGTACGTGACCACGTATAGCCTATCCAGCCTGTCACAGGCCCTACTTTACGCTGCAATAACACTTCCACTCCATAACTCCATCCGTCACCCACACAGACCAGATCTTGCCAGTTTTGCATGCTCATATAGGATGCACCGTCTTTGTACTCCAGCAGATTGATCATGCGTTTGTAATAGCCTTCAACGGATAACTCCACTTGATTACAGATATTATAGGTCACGCCCGCAGCAACCTGCATAGAGCGCATGGGCGGAATCTTGCCGGTGACGGGTACCCACAGGTCAGTAGGCAACGAGACGGACGAGTTGGAGAGCATATGCACATATTGGGACATATAGGCATAACTCATCTTTATGGCAATGTCCTTATACGGCAAGAAACGCAATCCTACACGCGGTTCAACAGACGGATACGTGCGGCCATCCACGTGGTACAAACCGGCATGCAGACCTACGTTCATCCGAAACCATGTACACGGCGAATACGTATCCTCGATATAGATATTGGCCTCATGTGTATGAATAGTTCCACCAATGGAAATCGTGGTATCCAGCCGCATGTAGGTGCTGTCCGTCTCTTCCATAGCATCAATCCGTCCTACTTGAGGACGGAACATATGATAGGTATAATTGGCGCCAAAGTGTATCTCGTGCCGGTTGTTCGGCCGCCATTCGTAATTAGTCTGGAACATAAGATCCATAATATAGGAATCATATGTAAGGCCAAACTCCATCTTATCCTGCTTCGTTGCCGATTTCTCCTCAGATGAGACACCTAATTTATATTTATATCGCGTAAAACTAAGTTGAGTGGTATTATACAAACGAGCAGAAAAACGGTGTTCGTAATTTGCGGCAGCAAAGAGGTTTCCCCAATTATAGCGCATTTTCATGAAACTATTAGTGCCCGAACTGTTGCTGTTATCACGTATGCGCGCGTAGATGACATCATCGCCCCAATAGAATGAACCGCTGAGTTTGTCATTTTCCGAGAAAGTGTGCGTCAGTTTGGCATTGAGGTCATAGAAATAAAACCCTCCGGTGGTCACTTCTTCTCCGCCGGACTGCGAGGATGTCACAGCAGCAGCGATAGGCGCCATAAACAGGTCATAGAGTGTACGGCGGGCAGAGATATTAAAGGTCGTCTGCCCTTTGTTTCCCTCGTTATTCTTATAACTCTGCCAGTCTTCTTTATTCCAGTAAATTGGTCCTTCGACACTCAGTTTGGTAGAAACCAGTCCGAGTGTCAGATTGCCATGATAGCCATAGGAGTTGCCGTCTTTCTGCCGCACATCGATGATAGACGAGAGTCGTCCGCCGTACCGCGCAGGGAAGTTACCTTTGTATAAGGTCACGTTCTTCACTGCGTCCGCATTAAAGACCGAGAAGAAGCCCAACATATGGTTGACCGAATAGAGTGGAACGCCGTCTAACATAATCAGGTTCTCGTCCGGTCCGCCGCCTCGCACA
>JAFWAK010000103.1 GCA_017507715.1 Paludibacteraceae bacterium
CAAAGCCTCGGTCCGCAAATAACTAAGGGCTTGTTCGCGCGTCAGCGCTACATTCGGAAAGGCTTCCTTACGGAGGTCTTTTATCATGCTCAGACTATGCTGCGGCGCAATTCCCTTGCCGCGTTCTTCTCCTAAACCGAAACCTGTCGAGATACAAGTCAATTGTGTACCCAGCCAATCAATAATCTCCTTATATTTCATCGGATAGGCCGTGGCGAATCGGTCGGAATAACGAATGGTCCAATCGTCCGGGTGTTGCAGCCACGAGCGCATTACCGGGAGGTATTCCGGATGAGGCATAGCTGCTTCTTTCTTCGGTGTCTTGATACGTGTCTGGTCCAGCGGCTCGTTGGCATGCTTGCGCAAGGCGCAAAGATAGAATCCTTCGCCTTTGACTTTATGCGGATAGAAATGATAACCTACCGTTCCTTCGGTAATACCCCAGTTCGGGTCATGGTCTATCGGCAGTACGGACGCACCTAAAGTCTCGGCCATCCATCCTACGTTCTTCTCATTCTCCTCGGCATTAAAAGTACAAGTGGAATAGATCATAATACCGCCCGGCTTGAGCGCGTCCCATACATCCATCAGAATACTCCGTTGCCGCTCGGCGCACTGCTTGACGGCTTTCAGACTCCATTCGCTGCGGGCCTGCTCGTCCTTACGGAACATACCTTCACCAGAACAGGGAGCGTCCACTAAGATACAGTCGAAGAGGTGTTTGCATCTCTCGCCGTATTCGGCAGCGGTGTTATGCGTCACAACGGTGTTGCCGTTACCCCATTTCTGGATATTCTCGCTGAGGATGAACACGCGTTGACGCACCACTTCGTTACTCAGCAGCAGTCCGTCGCGACCCAAATACTCACTGATAAGAGTACTCTTGCCACCAGGGGCAGCGCAGAGGTCCAGCACGATAGACGAGGGGTCTACGTACTGCTCCAAGGCCTGCTGGATGAACATCGAACTGGCTTCCTGCACATAGTAGCAACCGGCGTGAAAGAGCGGGTCGAGTGTGAACTGCGGACGAATGGACAGGTAGTAACCGTCCAAATGCCAAGGCACTTCATCCGTATCGCCTTCGAAGGTCAGCACGTCTAACTTGCTGTTGAGACGGATAGAGGTAACAGGCTCTGTCTCCAGCGCCTTGATCAGCAGATCGGCTTCT
The DNA here is from genome assembly GCA_017507715.1 of Paludibacteraceae bacterium. GTDB lineage: Bacteria > Bacteroidota > Bacteroidia > Bacteroidales > Paludibacteraceae > Colicola. The sequence goes on from JAFWAK010000103.1 coordinate 1,169, forward strand.
GCACCTAACTGCTGATGCATGGATTCTATGAATTCAACGGGTATCATGATGGTTATATTGTTCCTATTTGTTGGACGCGTTGCTCAAACGTGTCACGGTCGCCAAGGCAGCCGTTCTTCATCTTCACGCGGTAGTTGCTGATAGTGTTCGGACTGTAACAGAGCAGTTCCGCTATCTTCGCCGAACTGGTGATACCAAGTAATATCAGCGCAAAGATTCGCATCTCCACCGTCATACGCTCACCCGGTTTGGGCGTGATACGTGCTTCGGGTTTGAGCAGTGCGTTGAAGTCCTGTACGAAGGAGCCGTAGAGCGAGAGGAAGGTGTCATCGAATGAACGGTAGAAATTCTCCATCTCGCGGTCCATGAATCCCGCCGGATCTTTCTCTCCTGCCTTACGGGCTGTGGTCGTCAGTCGTCGGATATAATCGCTGTACACTTCGAGGTAGCGGCATATATACTGCTCCTTTACCTTGTTGGCGTTTTTGAGTTGCATGTTCATGGCGGATAACTGCTCATTAAGCAGTTTGAGCTGTTTGTTCTGCCTTAGACTGTAGATAACCGTGATGACCATGGCGATCAGAGCAATAGCCAACAGCACGAGCGCCACGGACAGACGAATAGAGTAGCGTTGTAACTCGTGTTCGTACCGGCTGGCGATAAGGTGGCCGGGTGTGAAGGTCTGAATGAATCGCGTCGGCGCATTGAAGAACGTAGCGTTCGTCAGCGAGTAGTCACTCAGGCGGTACGCGCGTTGCAGATCGCCTGCGTCAAAACAGTCTTGCGCTACCATCCAGGACGAACCGTTATCCGTAATACCGCACCGTACATCGGTGATGGCCGAACGTACCAGCCATTCCAAGCGTTTCTCTTTATTGCCTGCCTGTTCATAGAGCATCGCCTGCCCGTACGCGAGGATGGCATAAAGGTGGTCGGCCGGCGTCACACGATTGAGTAAGGCCGCGTTATTACGTATCGCCTCTTCCCAGTCGTTCTTCTCCTGCGCTCGGTATGAGGCATACCAGAGAGCATACTCTTCGGACGAGTCTTTGGCGGCTTCCAAGGCTACCATCATCGAGTCGTAGTATAGCTGTGCATTGATCTTCGCTTCCTCCTGGAAGATAGGCACCTGTGCATTCGCAGCTGCGTCGCTGAACAGCAACCATGCCATCTTATATCCCTCCACACTGGAGATGGACCGATTGGTCGGTTTAGCCAATAGGGCGATGGCGTTGCTGTAATGACCGGTCGAGGCTACCAGACTCACAAAACCGATGTACGCATCCGTGCGGATGGGTTCCGGTGCGTTGTCTAAGGTCAGATACCATGCACGCGACGAGTCCGCCTGAAAATGCTGGTACTCCCGCGCAATGAGTAAGCGCAGCGCAGGCGTCATGGGACGAATCGCACATAACGAGTCGATATGCGCCTGACGACGAACGATATATTCCTGCGAATGCGCTACTTCTGCGTCCAGTACGTTTAGCAGCGAATCGACGGTGCTCATGGCGGAACCCGCTGCCGTCAGCAGCGAGAACAGAAACGTTATGAGAGTTCGTGTGTACATGGCCTTTTGTGCTTGTTAGAAGAGATAACCCATCTTGACGTAGAAATTCGCCCACTTGGCGTTATCCTGCTTGTTATACGGCGCTTGGTTTACCGGAATACCCCAGTCGGCAGAGAGAACAAAGTTCTCGTTCATACCGATTTTGAGTCCGAGACCGGCACACATATGAGGCCACCAAGCGTTGCGGTCCTTCGTGTCGAAATAGGTGTCGTAGTCATCGCCGCAAGCGTCCATACTTCCTTTCAGGTCCCGATACAGGCCGTTGCTATGCATCTCCACCAGTTCGTTGAGGTCGTAGGGCTGCGTGATGACGCCGAGGTCGAAGAAGGGATTGAGGCCGATATAGAAATGCTGACGACCGATATCGAAATCTACGACGCGGAAACGGAACTCGACATTGGCATACGCAAAGCCGTTCGCCAGAATACGGTTGGCCATCATACCACGTACCGAGTTACCACCACCTAATCCTTCGTAATACACACGCTGGATAAAGAGCGTGTTGAGGTAGTTATTCATATAGAACGGCGACCGACCGGCAATCAGATTCTGCGTACCGATACGATAGGCAAACGTGATACGGTTGATGCCTTTCTTGTCATAATAACAGGGCACATAATGACGGAAAGTGAAGTTGAACTGCAGGTGGTTATATCCGGCCGAAGCCTGTTGCCCGTACTTGGCATTGAATGCTGCCGAATAGGTAAAGAACGCATCGGTATAGATACCTTTGTTCGGTCCCTGCCGTTTGTCGCGCGTGTCGTACGTGATGCCCACGCGAACATAAGGATGCCAACCGCCGTTTGCCTCGTCCGCACCAATCAGTCCCCATTGTTTGTACTTCTCATAAAGACCTTTTACGTTCGGATCAAGAGCTTTCTGCTCATAATGCTGCTTGGTGGCATCGTACTCGTTCTTGCCGTTGAGCATCTTGATATCACAGTCGTCAATGATATAACCGAGCACACCGATTCCGGCATTCCACTTGAGGTCCTTGTATATAGTACCTTCTATATCGCCCGCCACACGAATCAGGTCACGTTTGTATTTGTAGAAGACGCGCGACTGATAGGCCGCACTGTCTGCCATCTTGGCGGGATTCTTCGACCAGTCGCACCACTCATGGTGATAACGCGTGTCATAACCGTTGAAGCCGTAGAAATCGCACATGGCGTCCGGCAGATAGGTCGCGTCCAGCGTCAGACGATAACCCGGAATGAGGTATTTCGAGTCATAATTGAAACGGAAGATACCATGGTGCTTGGTGGTGTATGCGGCTTCGAAATAGAGCGAATGGATATACTCGGGATACTGTGAACCGTTACCATAGTAATAGACATTCGTCAGCACGCCGCCCTGGAAACCATAGTCGGCATCATACGCTACGGAAGGCAGGATACCGAAGTTCCAGCCGGTCTTGATCTTACGACCGAGCGAGTCCACCTCCTGCGGTTTCTTCTTGCGTTTGAGTTTCTTGACTTTGACGGTGGTAGAGTCGATGACGGTCGAATCCGTTACTTGCTCTTGCGCTGACAGCGGCATGGCGATGAGCGCCGCCAAAACTATAAACAGATATTTTTTCATTCTATAATCTCAATCTAAAATCTTATGGTAGGATGAGCGCTATCGTTACTCCCAAGTACGTACCTACAGCATAGCCGACAAGGCCGATAACGATACCGGAGATGAGCACTTTCTTATTCTGCATGGCTCCGACAACGGGCGGCACGAAAGGCGGCGAACAGAGAAGTGCTATCTGACTGACGCAGAACAGGTCACCACTCACATGTGCAATACGGCAGAAGAGCAGATGCAGACCGGCTGCAATCACCATTACCCATAGCACGAACAGACCGATCATAAGGCTGCCGCCATTGACACTATGGATATCGAAGAGCGAAGCCACGATGACCGAGAAGATGAGGATGAAGAACATACCCAACTCAAAGGTCTTCGGTAGTTCGCGTACTTTCTTGAAGAACGAAGCGATGATCGCTAAGGTGGTGATGGTTAATATAACGACCAGTTCGTTGAGCGTGCCGGTAAGCAGCAGAGCCAGTCCTGCGCCGATGGCGAGGAAGAGGATGCTGAGGCCCAGACCGATGAACATGCCGCCTATATTCGACTTATCGAGCATGCCGCGATAGTTCTCTACATCTTTGGTTGCTACATTCTCATCGGTACGACCCCTCCGGGTGATATCCTGATAAGGCAGAATCTTACGGAAGACCTTGTACCCGCCGCCGATGATGAAGAAGATATACGGCGTGGTGAACACCATCTCAAAGGCAAGTACGATAGCCATGAGCGTCTTGTCAACACCGAGGGAAGCACCGAGTGTGTTGAAGTTCATTGTACCGCCGGTATAGATACCGGTCATCATGGCTGCCACTTTATTGAAAGCGGGGATTTCCGGCGTGCGGAAGATGAAATAACCGCTTACGACCGCTACGAGCACGGCGATGATGCCGCCTACGAGTGACCAGATGGTTTTCGGCAGCGCTTTGGTCCATAGCCGGAAGTCGCAGTTGAACAGCATCAGCGGAATAGCGATAGGTACGGCAACCGACATGATGGTCGATTGTAATTTGGAGAACGTCACAGCCGCTTCTGTGCCGGCTTCGAAATGTACGAAACCCGTGAGGGCAAAGAGGATGCCTACGGCATAAGCCGCTACGACTGTTCCGATTTTCTGCATCCATGTGTAGCGCTTAAACAGCTCGATGATTACCACCGGCACCAACACATACAATGCAATAATAATGTAAGCGCGGATCATTGTTTGTAATTTATGATTTTAGTTGTCTGACTTGATATACGTATTCTTGCAGGAACATCCAGAAGGGTAGTGTGATGAACAGCGTCAACGGGATGAAGACCAGTTGCCATACATACTGCACGGAGTTATGGAAGGCCGGGTCTTTGATTTTCCACCGGATGAGCAGCCACATGGCCCACAGCGGGATGGTCAATGCCATGCTGACGAGGAAAAGCGGCGATAGCAGCACGAGCATGAAGATGAGGAACCACTTCGGCAAACGATGGTGTTTGAACCGGTCAAACGGTGCCGGAGGATTCTCCTGTAACTTCTTGAAGTTCTCTTCGTAATGCTCGTCATCCTCCACCCACAGAATCTGCTCGCGCATCTTCTGCGTGAGTTCTTCGCGCAGCGCCATGATGAGTTGCGGCCGGTCGAGATCGGCATGGTCTTTAGCGAACTGCGTGACGTTAATCGGTTTGCCGATATTGATAGTCAGGTCGTCCCACAGATGATAATAATCGCCGTATTCAAGCCCGACGGGCATGATATAGACGGGCTTCTCTTCGCCGAATGCGTCATTGGCCCGCAGGGCGATACGGAAGATGCCTTTGCTGAGCGGCAATAAGGAATGCATCGGTCGGTGTGTACCTTCGGGCAGAATGCAGAACGGCACACCGTCATGCAGCGTCTCTACGGCTTTCTCGATGGTCTCGTCGTTATTCTTGACTTCGTCCACACCGTCCCGCATGCGGCGGATAGGCATGATCTTGAGCCAGTTGAGAATCTTCGCCTGCTTGGGCTTGCGGAATATGTCTGCGCGCGCGACAAAGACCTTACGGGAATGGTCGATTCCCAGGATAGCCATAGCGTCACAAAGGGCATTGGTATGGTTCGGCGCGAAGATGACTGCACCGTCCGTAGGGATGTTCTCTTTGCCTAAATATCGGCAATGCCGATACGAACGACGAAACATCCAATCGACAAAAGGCCGAAGGAAGTCATACAACTTATTTCTATCCTGAATCTGTCCCATAAACACAAATCGACTGCAAAAGTACAAAAAATAATTGACATGTGCAAATTTTCGGTAAAAAACTGCAAATTACTTGTGTATATCGCAAAAAAGTTGTAACTTTGCGGCGCAAAGTTGAATAAATAATCATTACCATGTTAGAATACGTAGATCGGAGAGAGTCTGATTGTTACAAGTGGGACTCGGAGTGCGCGCAAGGTTGTCTGCCGTTATGGATAGCAGATATGGATTTTGCAGCAGCCAAGCCTATTCGAGAGGCGATGCAGCGTCGTTTGGACCATGGAGTTTTCGGTTATTCTATTGTGCCTCAGGCGAACTATGATGCAGTGGCGTCATGGTTTGAGCGTCGGCATGGATGGAAAGGAATCAATCGTGATAACCTGCTGTATACCACGGCCGTAGTACCGGCTATCTCTGCGGTGTTCAAGGCCCTGCAATTGCGGTTACAGGTTACGGGTGACCGGTTACGGGTATTGACGTTTACCCCGGCATACAATTGCTTCTTCACATGCATTGAAAACATGGGATGTGAGTTGGTAGAGTCGCGATTAGTGTTGGTCAATAACCGCTTTGAGATAGACTGGGACGATATCGCAGAGAAAGCCAAAGAAGCGGATGTGTTCCTGCTTTGCAATCCTCATAACCCGACGGGTCGCGTATGGAGTAGGGATGAGTTGGAGCGCTTGGCGGCTATCATGCGTCGCGAGCATCTGTTTGTGCTGTCGGATGAGATTCATTGTGAGTTCGCTTTTCCGGGCCATGAATACACACCGTTTGCGTCTATCGTGATTGACGATACGGACTTCTGCGTGTGCACGTCTGCCAGCAAGGCGTTTAACATCGCCGGTCTGTTGTGCGCTACGATTTTTGTGCCCAATAAGGAACTGTTTGCGCAGATCAATCACGCCCTCGAGATTCACGAAGTGAACGGACTTAATCCGTTTGGCTTAGTGGCTCAGGTGGCGGCGTATAACGAGTCGGAGGCATGGCTCGATGAACTGAATGCGCATGTGTATGATAACTTCTGCTTCTTGCGCGACTATCTGCAGAAGAATCTGCCGATGCTGCAGTTACACGAGACGGAAGGTACGTATCTGGCATGGGTGAATATCGCGGCTTTGGGTATGTCGGCTGAGGAGTTCTGCAGGCAACTGGCAGCGGAAGCGCATGTGCTCTTCAACCCGTCCGGCATGTACGGAGGCAAGCATTATGTACGTATTAATTTAGCAACTTCACACGAGGTGTTGGCGCAAGCGTTAGAACGCCTGAAAACTTTCGTGGATGCGCATAGCAAGCGGTAAATATATGAAACATTTTTTTAGAATAAGTATGTTGGCGAGCCTGCTGATACTGACGCAGACCATGCAAGCAGATATTGTCACCTACACGGCGGATGACACATCGATATTTCCGAATCCGGAACGAGGTTTTACGGAGGAGTTGGGCGGAGAACTGAAACTATCCGACTCCAAGAACCATGTTGTCAAGCCGGAAGAAGACTGGTTCTTCGATATGGAAGATCCCGATAATTCGGATCGTAAGAGTCAGACGCTGGTAATGCTGATGTATTATCTGTATAACTACATGACCAAGGATCTGTCCGACAAACTGCTTCAAGGTTTTGACGAAGACATGCAGATTCTCAGAAATCATGGCTTCAAGTGTGTTTTACGCTTTGCGTACGACTGGAATAGCAAGAAAGATGCTGAACTACAATGGGTAAAACGACATATCGCGCAACTCAAGCCTCATCTGGCGGCCAACAAGGATGTTATTTATGTGATAGAAACGGGCTTTGTAGGTCAATGGGGCGAATGGTATTATAGTCAGCATTTCGGCAACGAGACGCAAGAATTGAATGCTGACCGACGCCAAGTGTTAGAAGCGATGTTAGATGCTTGTCCCGAGGGACGTTTTCTGCTGGTTCGGTATCCGCTCATCAAACTGAGTTATCTGGGAGATGAGAATCCTTTGGATTCTGCACAGGCATATAGCGGTTCGGTGCGAGCCAAAATAGGTCATCACAACGATGCTTTCCTGAATATGTGGGGGAATGATGGCACATATGGACGAAATGGCGAAGGACCGGATGATGACCCGATACTACGACAGTATATTGCAGATGAAACACTCTATGTGCCGAATGGCGGTGAGACGAATGTAGAAGATAATGAATATACACCGGGTCTGCCGGCACAGGTGTATA
>JAFWAK010000104.1 GCA_017507715.1 Paludibacteraceae bacterium
ACGGCGAGAAGCGGTACGCCAACTGCGCGGTGATAGCCCATCCATTCGACATGACGCCGCTGGAGTAGGTTGCGTTCAGACGCGCTTTGTAGTTACGGTTCGTACCGGCCGCGCCTACTTTCCAACCTTGTGCATAACGACTCGCACCCATCATGTAGTTGGTCGATTGACCCAGACCACCAAAGGTGAAATCGCTGGCTTCCATCGGGTTCAGCACCTCTTTGTAGCGGCTGGCATCATTCAGACCACCCATCGCTGAGTAGTTGAACTGGCCGCGCTCTGCAGAGTTGAACGGCAGACCCTCGATGTAATAGGTCTCAGCGGTCGAGTTGTAACCGCGGTTGCGGTAACGTGCTGTGGACCAGGCGAAAGAGGTTGTCGAGTTGAACACGTCGGTCGAAGCGGAGGACGACGAAGCTTGTGCTTGTGAACGACCTTCGTCATCGGTCATCTCTTCTTCCGTCAGGTTCAGCAGGATCTCGTCTTGCGTCTGCGTCACCACGTCTTGCTGCAGTTGGATAGCGGCTAACTCGTTGGCTTCGTTCTCCTTGAGGTTGACCAACTCGAGCGTAGCTACATACCCGTCTGCCTCAATCACCACTTCTTCGTCCATCGCATCCAAATAGAGCAACAGAAAGTCACCGGATGCATTGGTCGTAGTAGAGATGTTCTGGTTTGCGAGTGTGATACGCGCTCCCACAATCGGATTCTGGGTCGCGTCGTCGATTACTCGCCCCTTGAGTGATGTCTGTGCAAAGGCCGTGAGACCTATTGCGAGCACAAACATCAGAGATAAGAGTTTGTTTCTCATACGATTGTTTGTTAGTGTTTTTATGGTTAATATTGCGTTTATTTAGAATTCTGCTGTTTTTGGCGTACGCGGGAACGGAATCACGTCGCGGATGTTCTGCATGCCGGTCACGAAGAGCATCAGACGCTCGAAGCCCAGACCGAAGCCTGCGTGCGGCGCGCTACCGAAACGACGGGTGTCGAGATACCACCACATATCCTTCATCGGGATATGACGACGCTCGATCTCCTGGTTGAGCAGGTCCATACTCTCCTCGCGTACACTACCGCCGATGATCGCACCAATCTGCGGGAAGAGCACGTCCGTACCTTGAACCGTCTTTCCGTCCTCGTTAATCTTCATGTAGAACGCCTTGATATCTTTCGGATAGTCGGTCATGATAACCGGCTTGCCGAAGTGCTCTTCTACCAGATAACGCTCGTGCTCTGAAGCCAAATCGTCACCCCAGTTGCACGGGAACTCAAATTTCTTACCGTTCTTAACGGCCTCTTGAAGGATGCGAACGCCCTCTGTGTATGGCAAACGGATGAATTCGGTATCTACAACCGACTTCAGACGCTCTATAAGACCTTTGTCCACAAACTGGTTGAGGAACTCCAGATCGTCCATGCAATGGTCGAGTGCCCAGCGTACGCAGTATTTGATGAAGTCTTCCTCGAGGTCCATCAGTTCGTCCTTTTGGATGAATGCCACTTCCGGCTCGATCATCCAGAACTCCGCCAGGTGTCGCGGCGTGTTACTGTTCTCCGCACGGAAAGTAGGACCGAAGGTATAAATCTTACCAAGCGCCATTGCGCCTAATTCGCCTTCCAGCTGTCCACTGACGGTCAGGGCTGCTTGCTTGCCGAAGAAATCGTCGGAATAGTCAATTTGTCCGTTTTCGTCTTTCTTGAGGTTGTACAGATTCTTGGTCGTCACTTGGAACATCTGACCGGCACCCTCACAGTCCGAAGCCGTGATGAGCGGCGTATGGAAATAGAAATAGCCGTGCTCGTGGAAGTAGGTATGAATGGCCATTGCCATGTTATGACGGATACGTAATACCGCACCGAAGGTGTTGGTACGCGGACGGAGATGCGCGATGGTGCGCAAAAACTCCATACTCAGACCTTTCTTCTGCAGCGGGTATTTCTCCGGGTCTGCCGTGCCATAGACCTCTAACTCGGTCAGCTGGATCTCTACGGCTTGACCTGCTCCTTGACTCTCAACTAAGATACCCGTGGCCGAGATACACGAACCGGTCGTGACGGGTTTGAGACGCTCCTCGTCAAATTTCTCCAAATCTACCACGATCTGGATATTCTTTATCGTCGAACCGTCGTTAAGAGCGATGAACTGTACGTTCTTGTTCCCACGACGGCTGCGAACCCAGCCCCGTACGTTGATCTGTGCACCGAAATCTGTGCGCTTTAATGCATCTATGATTACTGTTCTTTGCATATATAAAATCAAAAATCTTAAATCTTAAATCTAAAATGTCAATTTACAATGTAAATTGGCTCAAGTCTTCTCCTAAACCGTTCATACTGGACTGGATAGACACGCTGTTGTTCTCATCGGCCATCGGCATGACGCTGTTCTGCTCATCCGGATCAACGGCTTCGTCCTCGTTCTGGAACTTGGCGTACTTGCCGCGGAAGCGGAGCCAGATGCTGTCGGTCGCACCGTTACGATGCTTGGCCACGATAATCTGTGCCAGTCCGCGCAGGTCTTTACCCGTTTTGTCGTCGTTGTACAAATGGTAATATTCCGGACGGTGAATGAAGCATACAAGGTCGGCGTCTTGCTCAATGGCACCGGACTCACGAAGGTCGGCCAACTGCGGTGTCTTGCCTTCCACGCCTTGACGCGCTTCTACGCCACGGTTGAGCTGCGAGAGCGCGATAATAGGGATGTCGAGCTCTTTAGCAAGGCCTTTGAGACCACGTGAGATGATACTTACCTCTTGCTCACGGCTGCCGAAACTGGTTCCCTGTGCGTTCATCAGCTGCAGGTAGTCGATGATGATGATCTTCACGCCATGCTCGCGTACCAGCTTGCGGGCTTTAGAGCGTAACTCGAAGATAGACAACGAAGGCGTATCGTCCAAGTAGAGCGGTTTGCCCTTCATAATGTTGATCTTCGTGTTGAGGCGCTTGGTGTCGTCACGGCTCATCTTACCGGTCTTGATTTTCTCGCCTTCCAGTTCGCATACGTTCATGATAAGACGGTTCACGAGCTGTACGTTACTCATCTCGAGTGAGAAGACTGCGGTCGGTATCTCGCGGTCCACAGCCATATGTTTGGCCATCGAGAGCACAAAAGCGGTCTTACCCATAGCCGGACGAGCGGCGATGATGACGAGGTCCGGACTCTGCCAGCCCGAGGTAATCTTGTCCAATGCATGGAAACCGGACGGAATACCTGATATCGAACCGGTGTTCTTGGCCGCTTTCTCCATACGACGGAAAGCCTCTTCAATGACGGGGTCTATCTGGGTTACGTCGCGTTTCTGACTGCGCTGCGAGATCTCGAAGATTCCCGCTTCGGCCGTCTGCATCAGTTCGTCTATGTCCTGCGTCTCGTCAAAGCCCATCTCCTCGATCTGCGCCGCCAAGGCAATGACGTCACGGGCGGTCGCTTTCTTGGCAATCACCTCTGCGTGATAGCGGAGGTGTGCTGTCGATGCCACGCGACGGGTCAGGTCGGCCAGATAGACGACACCGCCGGCTTTCTCAAGCGTACCTTGGCTCTTGAGTTTCTCGCCTACCGTCATGATATCGATAGGTTGGTCTTTTGCGGCCAACTCACGTATCGCCTCGAAAACGACGCGGTTCTGGTCCTTATAGAACACCTCTGGACGCAGCAGGTCCGCTACGGTGCTATAAGCGTCTTTCTCTATCATTAACGCGCCCAGCACAGAGTCTTCCAACTCCTGTGCCTGAGGGGGTAACTTACCTGCTTCGTTGGCGCCGACCTTGATGATGGTCGTTTGCTGAGAGCGTTTGTTATTCTTACTTGTTCCTGCCATATGCAGTTAATAAATTATGTGCAGCGATAAAACTGCTGATCTCGTTATTGAGCACCTGTCTTTCGGCTACTTCTATCTGGTGCTCCATCTGTTCGTTCTTGTAGAATCCGTCCAACAGCGCCTGGTTGATGGTCTCGTACATCCAGTATTTGGCTTGTTCCGTACGATGGGCGTCAAAGAAGCCGTTCTGCTTGGTGAAGGCGATATAGTCTTCGATGTTCTTCCATACATCCATCACGCCGGTGTGGTCCACGGACGAGCAACATATCGCGTCGGGTTTCCAGCCGGACTCTGAAGGCGGGAAGAGCATGAGCGCATTCTTGAAGCTCACGCGCGCGGCGTGTGCGCGTTCTATATTATTACCGTCGCATTTGTTGATGGCTATTCCGTCTGCCATCTCCATGATTCCGCGCTTGATGCCCTGCAGCTCGTCGCCCGTGCCGGTCACTTGTAGTAACAGGAAATAATCGACCATTGAGTGGGCCGCTGTCTCGGACTGTCCGACACCTACCGTCTCCAACAGTATCGTGTCGAAACCTGCCGCCTCGCATAGCACAATCGTCTCGCGGGTCTTACGCGCCACGCCGCCTAACGAACCCGCTGACGGACTCGGACGGATGAACGCGTTCGACTTGACGGAGAGCTCGTTCATACGCGTCTTGTCGCCTAATATCGAACCTTTGCTGCGTTCGCTGGACGGGTCAATAGCCAGCACTGCCAGTTTCTTGCCGGCATCGCATAGCTCGCTTCCGAGGGCCTCGATGAATGTCGATTTACCCGCACCCGGTACGCCTGTGATACCTACGCGGATGGAATTGCCGGCGTAGGGTAGGCATAGCTCGATCACTTTCTGCGCAATGGCCTGGTCCGCTAACAGATTGCTTTCCACCAGCGTCACAGCCTGGCTGAGTATCGTCATATCGCCGCGCCGAATACCCTCGAAATACTCTTCGGGACTCAGCACGGTCTTCTTACGACGAAACGTAGCATAAGGATTGACGGACGGCAGGTTCTCTACACCCGCATTGACTGTCAGTCCTTTGTATTCTGCGCTATTTTCGGGATGGTCAATCATTCAACGTTGAAGTTGATTTTAACGCGTTTAACAGGGTTCTTATAGTCGTTGGTGATGATTACTACCTCGCGGCTGTAAGCGCCCGGCTCCATTCCCTTGGTGTTAATATCCACTTGGATGGCACCTTTCTTGCCGGACTTGACAGTCGGCTTGGACACTTTCACTTTCAGACGATTATCTGCGCAGTAAGCACGACGAACCTCCAGCGGGTTCACGCCGATATTCTTGATGGTGAAGATGTATTTGTGTACCTTGCCTGCAGCCAGTTTGCCTGCGTTGTTGTCTGCCACTTCGAGGATAGGCGCTTGTTGCTTGTCCTCTACGGTCATCTGGCTGAAGTCTTCTTCTACATTGGCCTTGATGGTCAGTTTGTAGGTGTCGTTGATGAGTTTCTTGCCATCTACCATGACATATGCGTATATCTCTACCGGACCATAGAGTTTGGTGCCCTTCGTGTCGAGCGCGAAGATGAACTTACCAACCTCGTTGGCTTTCGGTTCGGGCAGCGTCACTTGGTTAATCAGATACGACTCAGCGGCGTTGGTGGCCAGTTCTACCTTATGGCTTGCCTGCGTGAGGTTAGCGTACTCGAGTTCACCGTTCTTCTGCTCACCATGTTTGATGGTGCCCAGATCCAGCATTTTGCTCTTCATGCTCAACTCACCTACGGCAATCGTGTATTTGTTCACCGGCTTGGCAGCTTTCGGGATTACCTCACCCTTGATATACACTTTCTTCGTCGGCTCGGTAGCGTTGGACGTGATGGTGACGGTCTTCTGGAAGCGACCCGGACGGCCGTTCGGGTTATAGGTCACGGTGATACTACCGGTCTTGCCCGGCTCTACCGGCTCTTTGGTCCAGGTCGGAGTGGTGCAGCCGCAACTGGCACGAACATTGCTCAGCACGAGCGGTGCCATACCTTCGTTCTTAAATTCGAATACTACCGACACACGTCCGTCGGCTTCGTTAATCTTACCGAAATCATGCTCCGTCTTCGTAAATGTGATGACAGGGTCTTGTGCAAACATGGCAATAGCCATGAAAGCCATACATAATGTACTGAAAATCTTTTTCATAATCTTATAAACTGTTTAAACTTTATAAACTTTTTAAACGTGTTATTGGTCAACAATAACTCTCTTCACTTCTTTGATGTCGTCAATCTTGCGGATGGCTTTGAGCAGGCTGTCCAACTCGCTTCGGTCGTACACGTACACTTCCATGGTGCCTTGGAAGATGCCGTTGTCGCTGGAGATATTGATGGCGCGCATGTTGATGTGAAAATCCTTGGTGATGGCTTGCAGCACTTTGATGAACACACCGAACTTGTCGATACCTTTCAGTTCTATCGTCTCCACGAACGACTGCACGCGATGGGTGTTCCAGGTCGCCGAATACAGCCGTTTGCCGAAGCTGGTCTTGAGCAGCGCCGCTTCCGGACAGTCCACTTTATGGATGAACATCTGGCCTTTCGGGTCTTTGTAGCCCAGTACCTCGTCGCCCGGAATCGGATGACAGCAGTTACTCAATATATATTCCTTGCCGAGGTTCTCGTCCGTCAGGACAATCGCGTGCGGCTCTTTCTTCTTCTCCTTGGGTTTGTCTTCTTCTTTGGCCTCTTTCCCTGTAGGCGCTTTAGCGCCGTTCTCTAAACTCTCACCTGTCAGTGAATCGGTCTTATCATTCCCCATGATTCGTTTCCACCACGGCTTTTTGGGGAACACGATCTCGCGGACGTTCACTAGTCGCACTTCGCCTTGTCCCACAGCGGCATACAGTTCCGCAGGCTGTGTCATATTGTAGTACGACAAAAGGCGTGCCAAAGCCATGTCGTGGTTCGCTGCGAGGTCCTTGTCCATGCTGATGGCGTCGTTCACTAAACGCTCGCCGTGCTTGATATATTTGCGTTCCTCGCGCTTGAAATACTGGTTGAGGCCGTTACGCGCTTTGGCGGTGGTCACGAACTTCAGCCACTCTTTCTGCGGATGCTGGCTGTTCGAGGTGAGCACCTCTATCTGGTCGCCGCCTTTGAGTTGGTAACTCAGCGGCACGAGCGCATGGTTCACTTTGGCGCCGATACAATGCTCGCCTATCTCAGAGTGGAGCATGAAGGCAAAGTCGAGCGCCGTAGCGCCTTGTGGCATGGTCTTCACCTCGCCTTTGGGCGTGAAGACGAATACCTCCTGCGCGAACAGGTTGAGCTTGAATGTGCCGAGGAACTCCATCGCGTCCTTGTCCGGATGTGCGAGGATGTCTTTTATCTCCTGCAGCCATTTGTCGAGCTCGCTGTCGTCGGACTCGCCTGTCTTGTATTTCCAGTGTGCGGCGTAGCCGTGGTCGGCTATCTCATGCATGCGGTCGGTACGTATCTGCACCTCGACCCACTCGCCGTTCTTGCCCATTACCGTCACATGCAGCGCCTCGTAGCCGTTGGCTTTCGGCGTGGAAATCCAGTCGCGGATGCGTTCCGGATGAGGACGGTAAATCTCCGTGATGGCCGAATAGATCATCCAGCACTGGTCTTTCTCGCTCATCGACTCGTTCGGCGTGAAGATGATTCGCACGGCCATGATGTCATAGACGTCCTCGAACGAGCATTGCTGCTGCATCATCTTCTTCCAGATGGAGTAGGCGGTCTTGATACGCGCCTTGAGCGTGTAGGAATAGCCCATGCTCTCCAAGCGCTCACGGATAGGCTTGCAGAATACTTCGAAGCTCTCCAACTTACCGGCCTTGATGGCCTCGAGCTTGTCGTGTATCTCCTGCCAGGTCTCCGGATGCTCGTAGCGGAAACTGAGGTCTTCCAACTCGGTCTTGATGGGGAAAAGTCCCAGACGGTGCGCCAACGGCGCGTATATATACTGCGTCTCGCCGGCTATCTTGTATTGCTTCTCTTTGGGCTGCGAACCCAAGGTGCGCATGTTATGGAGCCGGTCGGCAATCTTGATGAGCACCACGCGGATGTCCTCGCTGATGGTCAGCAGCAGTTTGCGGAAGTTCTCCGCCTGCTCACTGGCCTGCTCACCAAACACGCCGCCGCTGATCTTCGTCAGACCGCTTACTATCTGTGCTATCTTCTCACCGAACAGACCCGTGATGTCCTCTACCGTATAGTCGGTATCTTCCACCACGTCATGAAGGAGTGCCGCACAGATACTCGTGCTGCCCAAGCCTATCTGCTGCACGCAGATGCGCGCGACAGCAAGCGGATGCATAATATACGGTTCGCCGCTCAGGCGACGCACGCCGTAATGCGCCTTATAGGCAAAGTTGAACGCATGCGTAATGAGCTCCACCTTCTGGCGGTGAGGAGTATGCGCATAGTCGTCTAACAACGCCTCGAACTCGCGCTGGATCATCAAATCCTCTTCCGGTGTAAACTCACTTTTCTGCATAAAAAGCCAATTTCGGGCGCAAGGGTACAAAAAAATTCTGATATATGCAAGCGCGCGCGTATTTTTTCGGAATTTTCTTCCTTTTTGATGGCTTGCGAGATTTTTTCTCGTTTTATTTGCTCAATTCAAATTTTTTCTGTACTTTATATTTATGTGCCTCTTCTTCCGTCCATTATCAGGGCAATCGCATTGCCCGCTTCTAATAAACCGGTTCGCTTAATTGCGGGCCGGTTTGTTTATTGGCCGAAATTCTCTCAAACATTACCTAATATGCTGCCAAATATTGAGGCTTACCCAAGGATCACCCAAAGATCCCCCAAGGATCGCCCAAGGATGGATTGCAATTTTTGACAAAAACACGCTTTATATGTATATATACATAGTATATATACAGTTTTTGTGCGTTTTCGCAGGATTTTATAAACATTTCGAGGCCTCATTTCTTTATGTGTAATTTTTTGGCATAAAATTTGCATATATGCAAAAAAAATTGTAATTTTGCAGCGAAATTTAAAATGGCGTATTATGCGTAAAATGCTATATATACTTTTGGCCTGCTTGTTGGCCCTGCCTGTGACGGCCGAGAAGCCCTATACGGTGGTGCTCGATGCCGGGCATGGCGGTAAGGACCCGGGGGCGGTGGGTAAGTTCTCGTACGAGAAGGACTTGAACCTCGCGCTGGTGTTGGAGTTAGGCAAGCAGATTACCGAACAGTATCCGGACGTGAACGTGGTCTATACGCGCAGCACGGACGTGTTCATTCCTCTTCAGACGCGTGCAGATATCGCGAACAAGGCCAATGCGGACCTGTTTATCTCGATACATGCCAATGCATCGGAGAACAAGGCTTCTAAAGGCGTGGAGACTTTTATCTTAGGTACGGAGAAGGCGGAGAAGAACCTCGACGTGGCAATGCGTGAGAACGCAGTGATGAAACTCGAGGCGGACTACAAGACCACCTACCAGGGCTTCGATCCCAATTCCATCGACTCGTATATCATGTTCGAGTTGATGCAGAATAGCCATATGGAGCAGTCCCTCTCGTTCGCCGAGCAGATACAGAAACGCTTCGTCGGTCATCTGAACCGTGCCGACCGCGGCGTGCAGCAGGCCTCGTTCTGGGTGCTGCTCAAGACAGCCTGCCCGTCCATCCTCTTCGAGATGGGATTTATCTCCAATCCCGAGGAAGAGCGGTTCCTGAACGAAGAGGCGTCAATGGCGCAGATGGCGCATGCCTTGGTTAACGCCTTCGGCGCGTACACGCATAAGCAGGCGGTGCGCAAGAAGACACTGGCGATAGACACCGTTGCACCCAAGGCGGAAAAAACGCTTCCAGAGCCTGTCAAACAGGAGACGGAGGGCATCAAGCAGATAGAGGATACAGCAACCATTCCAACGCTCTATTACGCCCTGCAGATATGTGCCTCGCGGACGCTGCTGGACCCGTCAGACCCGAAACTCAAAGGCCTACCGTGCGAATATCGCCGTGTCGGAGACTGGTATAAATACTATGCTATCGTAGACACGGACCGCGCGAAAGTAGTGGAGAAAAAGAAAGAGATAGAAACTCTCTTCCCCGATTGTTGGATAACGAAATTTGAAAAATAATGAAATACGCTCGAGAAATTAAGGTGGGTGTACTTGCCGCCGTATGTCTATTCCTGTTGTTCTTTGGTTTTAACTTTCTGAAAGGCGTTAATATCTTCTCGCCGACGAACAGTTATCACGGTACGTACTATAACCTCCACGGCCTGGAAGAGCAGGCGGCGGTGTATATCCGTGGACATAAAGTGGGTCAGGTGGACCGGATTCACTATGATTTCACGCGCGATAGCGCATTCACCATCGATATCTCCATCAATAAGGACATCACCCTGCCGCAAGGCACGCAGATGGCTCTCGTCTCGGACGGTCTGTTAGGCGGAATGGCCATCGAACTGCAAATTCCTACACGCGAAGCTATAAACGGCGAAGCCTCTAACAGCATAGCGATAAACCATGGCTCCTTCCTGCCGACAATCTATGTGCCGGGACTGATGGAGAGCCTGCAGACCGAACTCATTGCACACGTGGACGAAGCAATACAGGACGTGGACAAGGCCGTGAATAATGTCGATTCGCTGGTGGCTGACCTGCGCGGACAGGTGGAAGGAAATCATATCAAACGTTCGTTGGCGAATGTGGACCGCGTGTCCGGCAACCTGACAGTCGTTTCGGCGGACCTCAAGCAGATGATGAACGACCAAGTGCCGCGTATCGTCAACAATGCCGACACGGCGATTGCTAACCTCAATACAGTTATCGCTGACGTGAAGGCCGCTGACATCAAATCGACCATCGCACGCGTAGATACCGCGGTGGAGAACGTGAATGCAGTGGTAGCAACTGTCAAATCGCCAATCTTGCAGCACTTGGACGCCACGATTGTATCGGCTGACTCTCTCTTGACCGACCTCAAGGCACACCCGAAACGATACGTGCATTTCTCTATTTTCGGAAAGAAGGACAAGTAGGGAAAAACACAACCGAAAATTGTTAATAATTCCCGAGGAACAATTGTTCCACTATTTGGAGATTTTCTAAATTGAAAAAATTTTCAACAATTTGTAAACAACTGAAAAATCAGTAATTTGTGAAAATTATTAACAAAAAATGCATTTAACTCTTGCATATTCGGGAAGTGCCTAAAATAAGGGCTTGCGGCGTTGATAACTTTCGTAAAGTACTGAAATTTAGCATAGTTATGCGTAATTGCCGAAAAATCAGGCAGTTACGCATAACTATTTTTTTGCACTTCATTTGACAATTTGCGTATGTAAAAAAAATGTAGTACCTTTGCACTCGCTTTTGATCGAGGAAGGCCTATTCCGAGAAAAAAATCGGCTTTCCGCTTTTCAAAAATTGGGGCATAACCATGACACAAGAATTGCAACAGAAATGGGGTCAATGTCAGACGATTTTGGCTGATAACTTGACCGGCAGTGCGTACCAGACTTGGTTCGCACCGATTATCCCGTTGCAGTTCGAGAATGGGGTATTAGTACTCCAGGTGAAATCGCAGTTCGTGGCTGAGTATATCGAGGAGAATTATATCCAGTTGCTCTCGGCCACGATCCTGCGCGTGTTTGGTCAAGGAACGAAACTGGAGTACCGCGTGCTGATTGACTCGGTATCCGGTGCGTCCACTATGCTCCCGTCCGCAGGTGCACCCGCGCACGCTAATCCTATTAATAACGCGCCTAAACAATACGTAGAGCATTTCGACACACAGTTGAATACACTCTATACCTTCGACTCGTTTGTGGCCGGAGAACCGAACAAACTGGCGCGTACTGCAGGTATTGCCATTGCCAAGCAACCGGGGTATACGGCTTTCAATCCGCTGTTTATCTACGGCGGAAGCGGAGTCGGTAAGACCCACTTGGCCAATGCTATTGGAAATCAGATACAGACGCTTACGCCGAGTGCCCGCGTGCTGTATGTGAGCGCGAACACCTTCAAACTCCAGTACCAGGAGGCCGCCAGAACGAATCATATTCCGGATTTCCTCAATTTCTATCAGTCCGTTGACGTGCTGATAGTCGATGATATCCAGTATCTGGCCGGGCTCAAAGGTACGCAGGACACGTTCTTCCACATCTTCAACTATCTGCAGCAGAGCCGCAAGCAGCTCATTCTGACATCCGACCGCCCGCCTATCGAACTCAAGGATATCGAGGAGCGACTGCTAACCCGCTTCAAATGGGGTCTGTCGGCCGAAATCAAGCATCCGGACTATCAGTTGCGCAAGAATATCTTGCTCTCCAAAATGCGCCGTGATGGAATCTCGCTGACGGACGATGTGGTTGATTTCATTGCTTCGAACGTACGCCAATCGGTGCGTGACCTGGAAGGTATTCTGGCTTCGCTCCTGGCGCACTCCACGCTGACGGACCGCGAGATAGATGTCAAACTGGCAGAACAGGTGGTAAGTCATATTGTGGCTATTCAGCCGAAGAAGATCACCGTAGGTGATGTACTCGGTGCGGTAGCGGAGCATTACAACGTGCCGGAGAAATCGATTCTGTCTGCTAATCGCTCTCGCGAGGTGAGCAACGCCCGTCATATGGCCATTTATCTGACCAAAGAACTGACGGATCACTCTCTCACGGAGATCGGCTTTAAGATGGGACGCCGTACGCATGCTACCGTCCTTCATTCGATTGCGCTGATGAAAGAGAAACTGGAGTTTGACCCCGTTCTCCGTCAGACAGTCGAGCAGATAGAATCCGCCCTGCGGTATTAAAAAATCGGACAGTTTCCTGCCCGATTTTTCTTTATCACTTAACAATTGCGGCAAAGCCGCGAAGCACTTAGCACTTCTGGAATGACTACATCATTCCTCCCATGCCTCCTGCCGGCATAGCCGGTGCCGGATGCTCTTCGGGTTCATCGACGATGACGCACTCGGTGGTGAGGAACATGCCGGCTACGGAAGCGGCGTTCTCCAGCGCTACACGCGTTACTTTCGCTGGATCAATCACACCTGCTTCAAACAGGTTCTCATAAGCGTCCGTACGGGCGTTATAGCCGAAATCAGCCTTGCCGTTGCGTACTTTGTCAACCACTACAGCGCCTTCTTTGCCGGCGTTGCTGACGATCTGACGGAGCGGCTCTTCAATCGCACGACGTACAATCTCAATTCCGGTCTGTTCGTCTTCGTTAGCGCCCTTGACACCGTCCAATGCAGCCTGTGCGCGGATATACATCACACCGCCGCCGGGCCCTACACCCTCTTCAATAGCGGCACGCGTAGCACTCAGTGCATCGTCCACGCGGTCTTTCTTCTCTTTCATCTCCACTTCGCTCGCAGCACCTACGTTCAGTTGTGCTACGCCGCCAGCCAATTTAGCCAGACGCTCCTGCAGTTTCTCCTTGTCATAGGTGGACTTGGTGGCTGCAATCTGTGCTTTGATCTGTTGCGCACGTGCGTCAATAGCTTCTTTTGCGCCCGCACCGTTAACGATAGTGGTGTTGTCTTTGCTGACGGTAACGGTCTCGGCGGTTCCGAGCATCTCAATGGTAGCTTGGTCAAGTTGGATACCTTTCTCCTCGCTGATGACGGTTCCACCGGTCAGGATAGCGATATCTTCGAGCATCTCTTTACGACGGTCACCGAAGCCCGGAGCCTTCACTGCGCATATTTTCAACTGCGCACGCAGACGATTGACAACCAATGCCGTCAGCGCCTCGCTATCAACATCCTCTGCGATGATAAGCAGCGGACGGCCACTCTGTACAGCCGGCTCGAGAACAGGCAGTAACTCCTTGAGGTTCGAGATTTTCTTATCATAGATAAGGATATACGGTTTGTCCATCTCGACGAGCATCTGGTCGGTGTTCGTAACGAAGTACGGACTGATATATCCGCGGTCGAACTGCATACCCTGTACGACGTCGATGGTCGTATCCATACCCTTGGCTTCACCGATGGTGATAACACCGTCTTTGCTGACCTTGCGCATGGCATCTGCAATGAGTTTACCAATCTCGGCATCGTTGTTAGCCGAAACGGTCGCTACTTGCTCAATCTTATCGAAATCATTACCGACCACAACGGCATTCTTCTTAATCTCTGCTACCACAGCCGTAACGGCTTTGTCGATACCGCGTTTGAGGTCCAGCGGGTTGGCACCGGCTGCTACGTTCTTCAGGCCTACGCCTACGATAGCTTGTGCTAATACAGTAGCGGTTGTCGTACCGTCACCGGCTTGGTCTCCGGTCTTGGAAGCTACTTCCTTAACGAGCTGTGCACCTACGTTTTCTGCTGCGTCTTTGAGGGTGATTTCTTTGGCTACCGTCACACCGTCTTTGGTGATATGCGGTGCTCCGTATTTAGCATCAATGACCACATTGCGGCCCTTTGGGCCAAGGGTTACTTTGACTGCGTCAGCCAATTGGTCGACGCCACGCTTCAGCGCCTCTCGCGCCTCCGTATTATAGGAAATATTCTTTGCCATAGTTATTGAATTTTTGCTAATACGTCAGATTGACGCATGATTAAATACTTCTCACCGTCGAGTTCGAGTTCCGTGCCGGCATATTTACCGTACAGCACTTGGTCACCGGCTTTGAGGACCATCGCCTCGTCTTTGGTTCCTTCGCCTACGGCGAGTACCTCGCCGCGAAGCGGTTTCTCTTTGGCGCTGTCGGGAATGATGATGCCACCGACCGTCTTTTCTTCTGCAGCTGCGGGCTTAACCAGCACGCGGTCTGCTAATGGTTGAATTTTGCTCATAGTATGTTGTGATTATTTGTGTTTCAAATCCGATTATCTTCTGTCAAATCTTGTGCCAAAGGCACTTTTACTGCCAAAATGGCAGATTTCGATGTAAATCTGCTGCAAAATTACAAAATAATTTTGATATATGCAAAAAAAATTGTAACTTTGCACGCTTTTAATCGAATGAACGGAAGTTCATCGGAAAAAACGAATAACATTCGCTAATTTGGAGTAGTATGGGCTCTTTTGAACAATTATGCCAACGCAGGCGGTCGATACGGAAATATACGGCGCAGCCTGTGGAGCAGGAGAAGATAGATTATATGCTACGCTGCGCGCTGATGTCGCCGAGTGCCAAACGGACTTGTCCGTGGGAATTCATTGTGGTGCGCGATGAGGCGAAGTTGCGTCCTTTGGCTGGTTGCCGCACGTATGGCAGCCAGATGTTCAACACGGCAACGGCGGCGATTGTCATTGCATTGGACCCGACGCTATGCGACAATACATGGATGGCAGACGGTGCCATCGCGGCCGAGCATATCTTATTGGCGGCTGCCGAGCAGGGAGTCGGTGCGTGCTGGTGCCATGTGCACGAGCGTGAAGGCGCACCGGAACTGGTGAAACGGCTGTGCGAGATACCCGAGCCCTTTGAGGTGCTTTGCGTCATCGCCCTCGGCTATCCCGATGAAGAGCGCCAGAACTACGATTTGACAAAACTGAAATACGACAAGATACATAATGAAACCTATAGTAGCAATCACAGCCGGTGATACGAACGGCGTAGGATATGAAGTGATTATCAAATCGCTACTCAACGGCTATGTGTTCGAAATCATGCGTCCGGTCATCTACGGAAACGCCGCAGTGGCCAAGCAGCATATTCACACGCTGGATGAGGATTATCGTAATATCAACTGGAATCCGATAGAATCGCCGGAGCAAGCCAAAGACGGCCGACTTAACCTCATTACCTGTTATACGGACAATTTGCCTGTGACTTTGGGCGCTCCTTCTCCGGATGCCAACAAAGCCGCCAAGGCAGCCTTGGATCGTGCATGCCGTGATCTGAAGGAAGGTAAGGTGCAAGCGCTGGTAACGGCGCCGCTCAATAAAGAGGCGCTGAACGGCGGACATACAGAGTATCTTGAGAAACTTTTTGAGGGCGAAGAGTTGATGATGCTCTGCAGCGGCAATCTGCGTGTGGCGCTGGTATGCAATCATGTGGCGCTGGCGGACATACCTTCGCAGATTACGGAAGAGCGTATCGTGCATAAGTTGACGCTGCTCAATAACTCGCTCAAGCGTGACTTCGGACTCGAGAAACCGCGTATCGCCGTGCTGGCGCTTAACCCGCACGCAGGCGATGCTGGCCTGTTGGGTAAGGAAGAGCAGGAAGTTATCCTACCCGCCATCGAGAAGGCGAAAGAGCAGGGTATATGGGCGTTTGGACCGTATGCCGCAGACGGTTTCTTCGGCACTGGCCATTTCCAGCATTTCGATGCGGTACTGGCTATGTATCATGACCAGGGCCTGATTCCGTTCAAGACACTCGACATGAGTGGCGTCAACTTCACGGCAGGTCTGAATATCATCCGCACTTCGCCGGACCATGGCACGGGTTATGATATCGCCGGTAAGAACCAAGCCGACGAGAGCTCGATGCGCAATGCCTTGTTCATGGCTATTGATGTGCTCCGTCAGCGTGAGGAATACGATGAGTTGACAGCAAATCCGCTGCCGTTTATCGTGCGTGAGGACCGGGAAGGCCGTCCGCGCCGTGAGTTTATAGATTTCAAGACCACGACCGGTGGCAACCGGTTTAATAACGGTGGCAATGGTGACGCGGCAAAACCGCAAAATGATGAGAATGACAAATAGCAAATAAAGATAATGACAAGTAAAGAAATTCGTCAGTCCTTTTTGGACTTTATGGCATCGAAGGGACACCAAGTGGTACCTTCGGCTCCAATGGTCATCAAAGATGACCCGACCTTGATGTTCACCAATGCCGGCATGAACCCGTGGAAGGGTATCATCCTCGGCAACGACCCTATTAAATATCCGCGTGTGGCAGACAGTCAAAAATGTCTGCGCGTGAGCGGCAAGCACAACGACTTGGAGGAAGTAGGTCACGACACGTACCATCATACGATGTTCGAGATGCTCGGCAACTGGTCCTTCGGCGATTATTTCAAAGCAGAGGCGATTGATTTCGCATGGGAATATATCGTGGATGTGCTCAAGATTGACCCGTCGAACTTGTACGCAACGGTCTTTGAGGGCTCGCCCGAAGAAGGTCTGGCGCGTGATGACGAAGCCGCTTCTATCTGGGCGAAACATCTGCCGGCTGACCATATTCTGAACGGCAACAAGCATGATAACTTC
>JAFWAK010000105.1 GCA_017507715.1 Paludibacteraceae bacterium
AGGTGATAGTTATCTCGCAGCTTTCTCGGCGATGTTGGACGGATCATATTATCATGAGGGCTTCGTGCCGCCGGTGTTTGTAACGAATGAAGGGATGCCGGTGGGGCATAGTAGGGAGGAATCACAGCGCTTACAGCGCTTGTTGTTTGCCAATTATCGTTTGCTCAACGGCTTAGGCGAAAGCAAGAACCTGTTAGAAATCTTTGCTGACGAGAAACCAATCCTCCAACCGGAAGAGTTCTTCAGCAAATCATCAATCATAAATCATAAATCATCAATGAGCGAAGCTCTCCCTCCTTCCGGGGCAGGGGAATGCTGTGCGCCGAAGTTGTTGCAGTATGCCTTCTCTCATAACCTAAAACCTATCGCGATGGCGGAATTCTGGATTGGTGCTCCGTCCAAAACGGAAGTGCGTCAGGAGGGTGTTTTCTATCCGCCTTGTTCCGGCAAATGTGTGCCAATTCTGCGGCATATGTTGCAGGGTGTGAAAGTAGAACCGACTCCTGCGGAGAAGCGTTCACAAGTGCTCTGCGAGCAGATAGAGGTGCTTTACGAAGACGAATGGTTGATGGTGGTCAACAAGCCTTCAGGACTGCTGTCCGTCCCCGGCAAGAATGACGAGCTTTCCGTAGAAAGCTACCTAAATCATCAATCATCAATCATAAATCATAAATCACAAACAACGTTTGTGCGCGCTGTTCACCGCCTGGATCAGGACACCAGCGGACTGCTCGTGCTGGCCAAGACGCCGGAAGTCTATAAGACGCTGCAGGCATACTTCCAAAGACGAGATATACTCAAGCGCTACGAAGCTCTGCTTCGTCCAAATGACCAATCGTCACTCGTATATCATCAATCCGAAGGCGAGATCAGTCTTCCTCTTCTGCCAAATCCATATGACCGTCCGAGGCAGATGGTGGACCGTGAACACGGCAAGCCGGCGATCACGCGATATAAGGTGCGGGAACGTCGTGAGGACGGAACGGTGCTCGTGGATTTCTATCCGCTGACCGGTCGCACTCACCAACTCCGTGTGCATGCTGCGCATCCGGATGGTCTAAATGCGCCGATAGTAGGTGACCGGTTGTATGGTCAATCCGGCGAACGATTGATGCTTCATGCGGCTGAAATACGGTTCATACATCCCGTAAATGGCCAAGAAATGCACTTTTTTGCAGATTTTTGACTTTTTTTCATAGAAAAATTTGGTCAATTCAAAAAAAAGCAGTACCTTTGCACGCTTTTTTGCGGTCGAGTGGCTCGACACCCGTTTAGCCATTCGGTTATATAAAGTATAAAAAAATAATTATTAATCGCCAATTTGGGCAGTGCCGAAGGGCTTAATAGATGTCTGTCGGATTGGCCTAAAACAAACAAATTAATGGAATACAATTCGTACAAAACAGTGTCGGCCAACAAGGCTACCGTTCAGAAGAACTGGGTGGTTGTTGACGCTGAGGGCCAGATTCTTGGTCGTATGTGCACCAAAGTAGCAAAACTGCTGCGTGGTAAGTACAAACCGTCCTACACTCCGAATGTGGACTGTGGTGACAACGTAATCATCATCAATGCTGACAAAGTGCAGCTGACAGGTAACAAATGGAACGATCGCGTATACGTACGCTACACCGGTTTCCCAGGTGGTCAACGTGAGTTCACTCCGGCCGACTTGATGGCTAAAGGCGCTGACAAGCTCGTTCGCAAAGTAGTAAAAGGTATGCTGCCGAAAAACCGTCTTGGCGCAAAGCAGATCAACAATCTGTATATCTTCGCCGGCGCAGAGCATAACATGCAGGCACAACAACCGAAAGCAATTGATATTAACACCCTCAAATAATAGAAGCACATGGAAACAGTTAATGCATTAGGACGTCGTAAAGAGGCAGTAGCCCGCGTTTACGTAAATGAAGGTGCCGGCAAGATCGTTATCAACGGCCGCGACATCGAGACGTATTTCCCGTCTTCTATTCTGCGCTATATCGTATGCCAGCCGCTGAACAAACTCGGCGTAGCTGAGAAATATGATATCAAGGTAACCCTTGATGGCGGTGGCTTCAAAGGCCAGGCAGAGGCTCTCCGTCTCGCTATCGCCCGCGCATTGGTGAAAATCAATCCGGAAGACAAAGCTGCTCTGAAGGCAGAAGGCTTCATGACTCGTGACGCTCGTGAGGTTGAGCGTAAGAAACCGGGTCAACCGAAAGCACGTAAGCACTTCCAGTTCAGCAAGCGTTAATACGTACAACTCCAAATCGTGTGGATTCCTTCGGGACTACCACACGATTGTTTTGGAGTGCTTAATAGGGTTACGGGTTACCGGTTATCGGTTACGGAAAACTCTATGCGCATATATATTATAATGTTCGTGTACGCGTGAGATGCACTTCAGAATGAACGGAGATTAAATTATTATTTAACATTTCAAATTTCAAATTTAGATCAATGAGAACAAATTTTGATCAATTGCTCGAGGCTGGCGCACACTTTGGCCACCTCAAACGCAAATGGAACCCGGCTATGGCTCCGTACATCTACATGGAGCGTAACGGAATTCACATCATCGACCTCAACAAGACTGCTATCAAGATTGACGAGGCAGCAGAGGCATTGAAGAACCTCGCTCGCAGCGGCCGTAAGGTGCTGTTCGTAGGTACTAAGAAACAAGCTCAAGAGGTAGTTGCCGCTCATGCACAGGAAGTAGGCATGCCGTACATCACCGAGCGTTGGGCCGGTGGTATGCTCACTAACTTCCCGACTATCCGTAAGGCCGTTAAGAAAATGAGCCAAATCGACAAGATGGCTACCGACGGTACGATGGATAACATGTCCAAGCGTGAGAAACTGCAAATCTCCCGTCAACGCGAGAAACTCGAGAAGAACCTCGGTTCTATCGCAGATATGACCCGTCTGCCGAGCGCTGTATTCGTAGTAGACGTCATCAAAGAGAAAATCGCAGTAGCAGAGGCTAACCGTCTGGGTATTCCTGTATTCGGTATCGTAGATACCAACTCGAACCCGAACAATATCGACTTCGTTATCCCCGCTAACGACGATGCGACCAAGGCTATCGATATCATCCTCGCCGCTGTATGCGACGCTATCAAGGAGGGTCTCGAGGAGCGTAAAGTAGAGAAGGCAGACGAGAACGCTGCCGAGGAACAGGCTGCCACTGAGGCACCGGCACCGAAAGAGCGTCGTCAACGTATCCGCAAAGCTGCTCCGAAAGCAGAGGCTGAGAAAGTAGCAGAGGCAAAAGAAGAGAAGGCTGAAGAAGCAGCCGAGTAATTTTTAATTCGTAATTTTTAATTTTTAATTACACTATGGCTGTAACATTAGCAGACATCAAGAAATTACGTGACATCACCGGTGCCGGTATGATGGACGTAAAGAAGGCTCTCGAAGAGGCAAACGGCGATTTCGAGGTTGCGAAGGACTTGCTCCGCAAGCGCGGACAGGCAATCGCGGCTAAACGTAGCGACCGTGAGGCTTCGGAAGGTTGCGTACTCGGTAAGGTAAAAGACGGCTTCGGCGCTATCGTTGGCGTGAAGTGCGAGACCGACTTCGTGGCTAAGAACGAGGACTTCGTAGGTATGGTAAAACTCATCCTCGACGCTGCTCTGGATAACAAAGTACGCACGGGTGAGGAGCTCAAGAACCTCAAGATCGGTAACTTCACCGTAGCAGAGATCATCACCGAGCGCTCCGGCGTGACAGGTGAGAAGATGGAGCTCGCTGACTACGCTTGCCTCGAGGCTCCGGTTGTAGACGCTTACAACCACCTTGGCAACAAGCTCAGCTCCCTCGTAGCTGCTGCTGAAGGCGCTGACAAAGAGACAGTTCACGGTATCTCGATGCAGGTTGCTGCTATGAGCCCGATCGCTCTTGACGCAGACCACGTAGCCGAGGATGTGAAGAAACATGAGCTCGAAGTAGCCGTTGAGAAGACCAAACAGGACGAGATCAACAAGGCTATCGAGAATGCTATCCGCAAAGCAGGTATCTACCCCGCTCACGTGGACAGCGAAGATCATATCGAGTCGAACCAGGCTAAGGGTTGGATTACCGCTGAGCAGGCACAAATGGCACGCGAAATCAAAGCTACCGTTGGTGCAGAGGCAGAGGCTAACCTCGCTAACCAGACTAAGAAAATCGAGATGATCGCACAAGGTCGTCTGGGTAAGTTCCTCAAAGAGAACACGCTCGTTGAGCAGGCTTACATCATGAGCGAGACCAAAGAGCTCGTGAAGGACGTCCTCAAAGCAAAAGGCGTGGTCATCACCGACTTCCGCCGCATCACATTATCCGCAGAATAATGAAGTAATTCATGAAAAAGTTTGGGAAGATATGTGGTTGGGGAGCGCTTGCAATAGCGCTCCTCTTCGTTATTATACTTATCGTCGCCTCACCGGTGGCCAAGTACGTAGTTAATAATTACGGCGAACAAATCGTCGGAAGACAATTGCATACCGAGCAAGTAGTCATCAATCCTTATTGGGGTGGTGTGACTATCAAACAATTCGAATGCAAGGAAATCAACGGAGAAACCAACTTCATCTCTTTCGACCGTCTGTACGTCCAAATCGCTTACCCGCAACTCATCGCCAAGCGCGTCAAGATACGTGCTATCCACCTCGACGGCTTCAACGGACAAGTGCTCAAAAACAATGACCGACTTAATTTCTCAGATATCATCGAGCGCTTCTCTAAAAACGATTCCGTGCCCAAAGATACGACGAAGAGCGGATGGACGGTGGCGTTAGATGATATTCGTATCAATAACAGCGCAATTCGTTATCGTGACGTCGTGACGGACAAACAATGGAAATTAGAAGATATCTCGCTGCGCGTGCCTGCACTCTTCTTTGATAACAAGCAGACGAACGCCGGTCTTGAGTTCGGTCTCCCGACCGGTGGCCGGGTAGGTCTTATTGCCGGCTATAAGATGCAGTCGAACCGCTATGCAGTCAAACTCAACCTATACGATGTGCATACCGATGTTGTGCTACCACTTGTGCAAGATTATCTGAATGTGAGCGGTTTGGGCGCCAAACTGAACGGCTCGGTACATATTGACGGTAGTCTCGATGTGATCACCAATATCCAACTGAACGGAAACCTGTCGTTAGCCGGCATGAGTATTCGTGACACGCACGATGACCAGATAGCTGCGATGGATGAACTGCGTCTCGTTTTGGAGCGCGGTGACCTGAGCACCAACACCTTTATACTGGACTCGCTCATCATTACCGGCATTACCGGTAACTACGAGGTGCATGACACATGGAATACGATGAGCCGCCTACTGAAGAAAGAGGAGAATGATGACGCTGCACTTAATGATACGACTTCGTCGTCTAATGATAAGCCGAAGGCTTCTAATGCCAGCAAACCTATGGTTTGGATGGCTAAGAAAGTGCTGCTGACCGGTCATGACCTGACGTATCACGACTATTCGATGAAGAATGACTGGGAGTACGCCATCAAGACGCTTACCGTCAAAGGTTCCAATATAGCCACCAATGGACGTAACAGCGTGAATCTGGACGCCACGCTGACTTCGGATGCCAAATTGAAAGTGGACTTCGTCGGCGGTTTGGATCTGGCGAACCAAGACACGCGTGTAGATTTGAACCTGAAGGGGGTTAATCTCTCTGATTTCGATGCACTATGCCGTAATTACACCGGCTATCCGCTGGAAGGCGGTGACCTGACCGTAAACAGTCATCTGGACGTCGTTTCCGGTAAACTCAACGGTAACAACCGCATTGAGATAGATCATCCGCGTGTGGCTAAGAAAGAGCGTTTCAGCAAAGCGCCGTATAAGAATATCCCGGTTCGTGCGGGCTTTAAGCTCCTCACGTCTGCCCAAGATATGATCTTGCTGGACGTACCGATCAGCGGCGATGTGCATAACCCCAAATTCAGTCTGCGCAAAGTCATCGGCCGCGCCTTACTCAAGGTATTCTTCGGTCCGTTGATGGGCGTAGATGACCGCAATAAGTCGATTAATGCGGACGAACTCAATCAGTTACAGGAATTGTTAGAAGACGAAGATAGCACGTCACTGAGCGGCCAAGGCGCGACAGACGTCGCAATGACCGCAGGGGACAGCGTCGGTCTCTCCGAAATAGGCGAGGAGTAACTGCTCACGGCAGAACTGGTTCTGCTCCGCGTACTCCAACATCGCATGAATCTTAGAGATAAAACGCGCTTGACGTTCTTCGAAGATAGCGGGCGAGAGGTAGATTTCTGCTTCTCGCTCGTTTGTCATTGTAAGCGAGCAACCAATCGAGCGAGGGATATACGTAATGATACCGCGCTGCGCCAAAGAGACTAATAAGTGGTGCGTGTCCTCCTTATCCGCCTCGCGTACATACTGCAAGTCGGTATAGATGCCTGAATAGGAGCGCATCAGCGTATCTAACAGTTCTGCTTGCTCATACGATAAGTTATATGCGCCTAACTCATGCCGCGGCACGAGAATCTGCACGCGTGGTTGGGTCTCGTGTTCCTCCTCAAAGTCGATATATCCCGCTTGAGTGAGAATGTGCAGGGCGGAGTAGGTCTGTATGACGGGCAGTTTCATCACATGGCACAGCTGGTCTATATGCAATGCAAACCGATGACCTAAACCGCTGCCGGCTCCTATCTGCAGGAAATCCATGGTCTTATGATAGACGCTCTCCACAAACTCTTTCGGCGGATAGGTATCTATGATACGTTTCTGAATTTTGGCTTTATCCTCCGCTTCGTTGAAGAGCAATACCTCATAGGCTGTCTGACCGTCTCGGCCGGCACGACCTGCCTCCTGATAATAACTCTCCAGATGGGACGGCAAGTCATAATGAATAACGAGCCGCACGTCGGGCTTGTCAATGCCCATGCCAAAGGCATTCGTCGCCACAATGACGCGCGTTCTGCCTTCTGTCCATGCTTGCTGCCGTTCGTTGCGCTCCTTGGTCGTTAAGCCCGCATGATAGTAATCTGCCTGCTCGCCATTCGCCTTTAGCCATTCGCCTAACTCTTGGGCCCGTTTTCTATTACGCACATACACAATGGCTGAACCCGGCACTTTGGATAAGATGTGCGCTACCTGTTCGGCCTTGTTATCCGTCCGCCGCACGATATAGTTGAGGTTCTCGCGGTGGAAAGACTTCCGCAGCACATTACGTCCTTTGAACCCCAACTTATCCTGTATATCCTCAATCGTCTCGGGCGTAGCTGTGGCCGTTAAGGCCAACACCGGCACGTGAGGTAGCAGTTCCCGTACCTTGGCAATATTGAGATACGCCGGCCGGAAATCATAACCCCATTGTGAGATGCAATGCGCCTCATCTACAGCAATAAGACCTATCGGCAGGTCTGCCAGACGCTTGCGGAAATCCTCGCTCTCCAGCCTCTCCGGGCTGCAATAGAGGAAATGGTAAGGCCCGTACAGACAGTTATCCAACGCTACGCGTTGTTTATCCCAACTCATGCCTGTATAGACCGCAGCCGCTTGAATGTCGCGCGCTTGGAGATTAGCCACCTGGTCACGCATCAACGCGATAAGTGGCGTAATGACCAGACACAAGCGCTTGTTCTCGTCCTCCTCACCCATCACCAGGGCGGGAATCTGAAAACAGAGACTCTTCCCTCCGCCGGTAGGCATCAAAGCTAAGGTATCCTTACCCGCCAGCACGGACTCGACGATCTCCGCCTGCAACGGACGGAAATCATCATAGCTGTAATACTGTTTTAATGCCTCCCGAGGGGTCATTTTTGATTTTAGATTTATGATTGCAAATTTATAATTTGATAGCTTCAATCGCCGTTTTGACGCGCTTGAGCGTTTCAGCTTTGCCGAGAACGTCTGTGATAGCCCAGATATGTACGCCGCGTGCAGCGCCTACCAGACAGATACGGAAGGCATTCATTACGATACCTACACCGTATTCTTTCTCCGCAATCCACGGCATTACCAGTGCATCTAATGCTTCCGCACTCCAGTCCTCCTGGGCCTCTAACAGCGCTAATAACTCCTGCATGTGACGCGGGCTGTCTTCTTTCCAGCGCTTAGCTAACGATTTCTCGTCGTACTCAGTCGGAGCCACGAAGAAATAATTGGTCTGCTCCCATAGTTCCGGAACGAAGTTCACGCGGTCTTTCGTCAGTCCGATAACCTTAGCTACCATTTGCATATCGGGATTCTCGATGCCGTTGGCTGCCAGGGTAGGCATGAACATCTGCGCCAGTTCCTCATTGCTACGCAGTTGCAGATACTGGTGGTTAAACCATTTGCCCTTCTCGTAGTCGAATTTGGCGCCGGATTTAGATACGCGATCCAGACTGAACTGCGCGATGAGTTCGTCCATACTATAGAGCTCTTGATCGCCTGTGCCGTGCCATCCGAGTAACGCCAGGAAGTTAATCACTGCCTCCGGCAGATAGCCGCTCTCGCGGTAGCCCGAAGAAACCGTGCCGTCCTTCTGGTTGTGGAACTCAAGCGGGAAGACAGGGAAACCCAGACGGTCTCCGTCGCGCTTACTTAACTTACCGTTTCCGTCCGGCTTGAGCAGTAACGGCAGATGTGCGAACTGAGGCATGGTATCTTGCCATCCGAAGGCGCGATAGAGCAGCACATGGAGTGGAGCGGAAGGTAACCATTCCTCGCCGCGGATGACATGACTGATCTCCATCAAATGGTCATCCACGATGTTCGCCAAATGGTATGTAGGCAGGTCGTCTGCCGACTTATAGAGCACCTTATCATCCAGAATATTAGAGTTGATCACTACTTCGCCACGGATGAGGTCATGAACGTGCACATCCTCGTTCGGCTCCACCTTAAAGCGTACCACATATTTCTCGCCGCCATCTACCAGACGCTTCACTTCCTCAGCCGGCATGGTCAGTGAGTTACGCATCTCCATACGTGTCCGGGCGTCATATTGGAAGTTCGGGATAGCCGTACGTTTGGCTTCCAACTCTTCCGGTGTGTCAAAAGCGATATAGGCGTGTCCGCTGTCGAGCAACTGTTTCACATACTGATGATAGATCTCGCGGCGCTCCGACTGACGGTACGGTCCATGCTCACCTACGGCTTCGATCTCTTTCGTGCCTTTCTTCTGACGCAGACCTTCGTCAATGCCGATGCCGAGCCAGTCGAGGGCTTCGAGGATATATTCCTCAGCACCGGGCACAAAACGCGTGCTATCCGTATCTTCGATACGGAGCAACATGTCGCCACCGTGCTGGCGGGCAAACAGATAGTTGTACAATGCGGTACGAACACCGCCGATGTGTAATGCGCCGGTTGGGCTTGGCGCAAAACGAACTCTTACTCTTCTTTCCATATGTTATCGAATTATTTTAGTCATTGTTAGGAACAGGATCTTCAGGTATTCCCCAAGCGTCTTATGGCCAATATACCGCATGTTAAGCGCTATCTTCGCCGGCATGATCTGCTCGATATAGGTCTTGTCGGGATCCGTGGACTGAGCCAGCAGCCGGTTCTCGTCGATATATTCAATCGAGGCGTAATCCGTTATTCCCGGTCGCACGGACAGCACCTTGCGCTGCTCATCCGTATAGAGGTCCACATATCTGCGCACTTCCGGACGCGGGCCTACAAGCGACATGTCGCCTGTCAGCACATTCCATAACTGCGGCAGTTCGTCTATCTTGTATTTGCGGATATAATAGCCGGCACGAGTCACACGCGGGTCACGGTCGCCGATAGTAATCAGACTCATCTTGTCTGCCCCTACACGCATCGAGCGGAACTTAAGCAGACCGAAGTCCTTTCCGTCCTTACCTACACGCTGCTGGCGGTAAAATACCGGTCCGGGATTATCTATGATAATCCATAACGCAATTATCAGAAACAGCGGACTGAGAAACAGCAGGCCGAAGAAACTGAATACTATGTCGCACACTCGTATCATCTGTTACGCAAAATATCGGTGTATTGCTCAATGATATACTCAATCTCTTCATCCGTCAGACGCGTATGAAGCGGCAAGGTGATTTCATTCGCGAAATGAGCATAAGCATTTGGAAAATCCTTTATATCAAAGCCCATCGCCTTATATGCTGTCATCATCGGCAGCGGTTTATAATGCACATT
Source organism: Paludibacteraceae bacterium (assembly GCA_017507715.1). Classification (GTDB taxonomy): domain Bacteria; phylum Bacteroidota; class Bacteroidia; order Bacteroidales; family Paludibacteraceae; genus Colicola. The sequence continues at coordinate 10,106 of JAFWAK010000105.1, forward strand.
CGTAGCAATGCCGCGTTCTGCCATAGCTACGATAATGGCTTGCCGTTCTTCCAAGGTCGCATTCGGTACGCGCGTCAGATAGAGGTGACCGGATGAAGTGTAGTTGTCTGTATAATGGCTCAGCACCTCCACGCCTAATGGCTTCAGGGCGGCATCATAGCGCTCGATGATCTCGCGTCTGCGGGCTAACAAAGCAGGGTAACGTTTCATCTGCACCAAACCTAATGCCGCCATGATATCCGTTATGTTGCACTTATACCACGGTCCTACGATATCGTACTCCCATGCGCCGAGTTGGGTCTTGGCCAAGGCATCCTTGGATTGGCCGTGCAGCGAATAGAGTTGCACTTGATGGTATAATGCCTCATCGTCTATACCGGGCAGGGTGCGCCATGTGAGTGCTCCGCCTTCTGCTGTCGTGAAATTCTTCACGGCATGGAAACTGAAGGAAGTAAAGTCAGCTATGCTGCCGACCATGTGACCATTCCATGATGCCCCGAACGCATGCGCTGCATCCGCACAAACAGCCACACGACCGAGTGCGCGTTGCAGTTTCGATGTCGGGTAGAAAAGAGCTTTCTTGCGTTCTACGATCTCAAAGATTCGCTTATAGTCACACGGAATACCCGCCAAATCAACCGGAATGATGGCTTTCGTGTGCTCGTTAATAGCCGCTTCGACTGCATTATAATCCATCTCCAGGCTGTTCTCTTGTACATCCACGAACACCACTTTTGCGCCTACGTGACATACCACCGAAGCCGAAGCCGTGTAGGTATAGGCCGGCACGATCACTTCATCGCCTTCACCAACGTCCAATAACCGCAATGCCATCTCCAGACAAGCCGTCGCCGAATTGAGACACACCGCTTTCGGCGCACCGACATACGCGGCTATCTGTCGCTCTAACTCCTTCGTTCGCGGACCAGTGGTGATCCAGCCGGAGAGGATGGCCTCACGTACTTCATTGACTTCCGCCTCCGTCATGTCCGGCGGCGAGAAGGGTATATTAAATCGTTTCATGATAATGGTATTTGCGATAAATATGTATATAGACCGTTTATTTGTTTAGGACGGTTGAATTTATTTTGTGCGCAACTCAAGCAGTTAGCAGCGCTTTCTAAATATGCTAGTGTGTTAGTAGATGCTTCTTGAATATTTATTGTCAAGCCCTCATAATCCAAAGCGGAGGATACCCAGCCGAGCCGATTATCTTGAATGATACGCGCTCCCTCGCCTTCTCCTGAGAAGATAATCGGCAATCCGGCAGCCATGGATTCATATATTTTAGAGGGGACAGCTCCATAAATATTTTTGACCAAGGGAATGAGGGTGCAATCATATTGCGACAAAATGGAAGGTATCTCTTCGCGTGCCACTTTGCCGTGGAAATAAATCCCTTGATTCGGATGCGCAGCCAGATATGCTTCAATCGATTGTTGTTCTCCACCTGCTCCATAAATATGGAACTCGGCATTCAGTTTGGCGAATTCTATATGTTCACAGATGCCAAGTATACCTTGTGCGTATCCTAACAAACCGGTATATACGATTCGCAATTTGTCTTCTCTTTGATGATGCTCGATTCCTTCAAAACGTTCCGGTGCAACACCGTTACGGAACAAATATGTCGCTTTGGCACCGTGCGCAGCAATATAATCAACGATTTCCTGTGATTGACCAATACAAACGGTAGAGTGCTTATATAAGAAATGCTCTAATCGTTCCAATATTTTGTATATCATTCCATCTCCGCTTATAGCTCCTAATTCTCTTGCAGAAAGAGGCCATAAATCGGATACGTTCATAATTAGTTTAGAGCCCGTCAATTTGGCTAATATCAATGCGGAGAAGGCTAACGTCAAAGGAGGAGATTCTACAATGATGAAATCATTCTTTCGTTTTCGTAAGTAGTGTAAAGAGCCTAACACTGTAACAGAGTATGAGATCATGCTCCAAATGCGTGGCAATGCCTTCCGACTATTGGATGCATATAGCCAATATCGGAGAACTTCAATCCCGTCCAAGTTCTCGTGATAAAAACTCTTTCCTTTGTATTCATGAAAGATAGAACCGGTAGGGTAATTCGGCATTGCAGTAATCACAGAAATATCGGCACCTAAATTCTTTAGACCGACACACATCTCATACAGACGGTTCTGAGGTGCGCCCATTTCAGGCTTGTAATACTGTGTGATAATACTTATTCGCATTGCTTAGTAAGTTAATTGAAAAATAGCTTCTGTATTTTATGCAGACTTTCTTTACTCCAAGCCGACTTTTGCGTTTGATTGATCAAACCGGTACTGATATTTCCCGTATTGGCAATCCGCAGGGTAGGTGCATATATGGTTTTTAGTCTTGCAGTTCTGTTTAGTTCAGCCAGATAGATCTCTTCTCCGTACATGAATCCCGGGAAACGAATCTCCGGGTTATGCTTCACAAACGCCTTTGTGAACAACATGAAGGATCCGTGACCTGCATATATGGTACAAGCGGGATAGATCCTGATCTTCCGGCTTTTGAGTAGATACAGGCGATGGTACAAGCGATAGATGATCGTACTGCTGTAGATGATATTCCAGATAAAGAAGTTGCGTTTGGTCGGCCGAGATAGCATATAGGGGTTCTCGTGTCGGCTGATTTTCTCGGTATATATATCCGGTGCTATCCATCCTGTGTCCGTCGTATTCATGGCTGCCAATTGCTCAAAGAAATCAGGCTCTATTGCCAAATCCACATTCGAAATAGAAACAAAGTCATAACCTTGCGCCTTCTTATTGTATATTTCCAGCGCACCGCCCAAATAACCTTTATTGTCCGCTCCGTTATCCGCCACTTCCACATCCACCTGCATCGTGTCTTTTACACGCTCTGCCGCACAGCGAACGGACTCCAGAAACATCTGAAGTTCTTTATCCGAATGGTATGTAACAGCTATGACCAGTATTTTTTTCATCTTATTTCTGCAGCAGTATATCTACGATGCGTTCTGCTGTGTGTCCGTCCCAAAGGGGCGGAATGGCACCTTTTTTCCATTGTCCGGCGTATAAAATCCTTAATGCCGGGGCGATATTATTCGGATTCGTACCGATGAGCTCATTGGTTCCTATGGTGCATGTCTCCGGGCGTTCAGTGTTGTCCCGCAGTGTAATGCATGGTACACCCATAACAGTGGTCTCTTCGGTAATTCCTCCGGAATCAGTTACCACAGCGCGGGCATGTTTGACCAGATAATTAAATTCCAGATATCCGAGCGGGTCCACAATATGCAAATTATCGGCATGGATACCTAAGTCATGGAATATGCGTGCTGTACGCGGATGAATAGGGAAGACAATAGGCTCATTCTCCACATTGCCTGTTATCTGGTTGACGAGATTGCGAAGTTTGTCTGCTTCATCTACGTTAGCCGGACGATGTAACGTCATTACGATATATCGCTTCTCTTGCAGTTTTAACTCATCGAAGGCGTCGGGTTTGACAAATCGATGTTCGTTCGCACGGAGTGTGTCAATCATTACATTACCTACGAAATGAATTCGGTCTTCGCTAACACCGGCATGACGCAAGTTCTCGTTGGCTACTTCAGAGGTTGTGAAATAGAAATCAGCTAAGCAGTCCGTTACCATACGGTTGATCTCTTCCGGCATCGTCAGGTCCCAGGATCGGATACCGGCCTCGACATGTGTCACGCGGGTATTCAGTTTCTTGGCAACAATGGAGCATGCCATGGTAGAAGTTACGTCACCCACAACTAATACCAAATCCGTCGGATGTGCCGTTAACTCTTTCTCAAAAGCAATCATGATAGCAGCCGTTTGTTCGGCTTGCGTGCCTCCTCCGCATCCGAGGTTGGCATCCGGCATAGGGATATTCAGCTCCTCGAAGAACGTGTCCGACATGTTCTTGTCATAGTGCTGTCCGGTGTGTACCAGACGGTATTGGATGTCTTTGCCTTCCGCTTGCGCCTTCTGGATGGCATGTACCAATGGAGCAATTTTAATAAAGTTCGGCCGTGCGCCGGCAATCAGTGTGATATGCATATTAAATTATTTTAATTTCTTAAAGGACTTAGCGATTGTTTCAATGGCATAGGGCGTAACATCTATAGGTGTGTTGGCCGTATATTTACCTGCCAGATATTGTTCAAAGACCGATTGGTCAAAATGCGCTTTGTCGCATTGGAATACAGGACGCTTGGTAATGCCGTAATCAATCAATTTGGACGGCAGTTGTGTGCTATTGTTGTTTCCGATATTGACCAGAAAATCGCATTGACTTAATTCATAAATAAGTTGCTTGCGCTCTACGCCATACTGAATTTCCAGACGATTTCCTAATACGTCGTGATAGGCACTTAATATCGTATCGGTAAACGGATCCTTGTGCCGCAGATAGATACGGAACAGGAATGGTTTGTCTTGTTTTGCCAGATATCCCAATAAGAACTCCGGATTGCGGATGTCTTGATAGAAAACGCCGGCATACGCAAACGTGGGAACCGCATTTTTATTAAAGGTGGCGATTGGTGTGGCAGCGAAATTGAAACCTTGGGGGATAATCCGTATCTTATCGGTTTCAATCACCTTTTGGTATGCCGGAATAGCCGCTTCCGTAGGTACTGTCAGATAGTCATAATATCTATATGCCCATCTCTCCAGCCAACGCAAATAGATAGCCCTTTTGGTTTGCTGACTACCGGAGAACGGATCACCGCTGTCTGCAATAAAACGGGTATTCGGCAGTGCGTGCTTCTTGCGGTACAAAGTTCCGGCCAAGATATCCATAAATGGAGTGGAGAGGGCGATGAACATGTCGGTATCCGGCTCTACGATCAGTTGCCGTGCTATTCTTGGTGCGTAGCGCAGCAGGTTTCCTGCCAGCAGATATTCCACAAAGAAACGATGAATACGGAATATCGTCTGCTTCCACTTCTTAGCAGACGTCAGTGACAGACCCGTTTGCTCGGTTTGGCCCGGTTGACGCTGATATAAGTCAAGAATCTGAATATGAAAACCGTACTCTTCTTCCATCGCCTTGTAGTCAAAGTCTTGCACGCGTGTAAGAACGCTTACTTGCACCGCATCACCTTGTCGTGCCAATTCACGAGCCAACTCAAAAGCCCTGAAGGCTCTTGGGTGCAGTTCCGGATAGAAGCAAGATGTCAGAATGTGAATCTTCATGCGATGGATTTTTCTTTAGAGTGGTAAATGATGACCAAAAACATCGACAGCCAGAATAGCGGCAGCATACTCAACGTACGCGAGAAGAGGCTGTAGAGGAGATATTGTATAAAGAGCAGCGCCACAAACAAGTAGCGTTTGTCCTGTTCGCCTAATTGTATGGCCTTGATGAACGTATAGACCAGCAGGCCGACAAACAGTAATCCGCCGAAAATACCCAAACCCAGGAACGACTCAAACACGCTGTTATGCACATATTCGCCATCAACAAAGAGCGATGAACCAAGTAACGGGCTGTCTGTGAAAGTATCCCATGCCTTCTTGTATAGCACGTCGCGTCCGCTGGTCACACCGGCAGCCATACTGTCCGGATCGTATATAGAGGCATGTAAACGCTCTAATGCCTGATTGCCGAACGACGCCAATATATCGTTGAGAACCGGTAATAATGCGATGAAAAGAATAGCTAAGACAGGCAAACCGATAAGAATTTTCATCTTGTGCCCGTTCATGTACAGATAAGCGATGAAGCAGACAACCAGAGCAACCAGCG
>JAFWAK010000106.1 GCA_017507715.1 Paludibacteraceae bacterium
CTGCTTTCCTGTGGATTGTTTTCGGTACGATATTCGCCGGAGGCGATCATGACTATCTGAGCGGCATGCTCTCTATTCGCAAAGGCGGCGTATCGCTACCGGATATCGTGGGAGACGAACTTGGCAAAAGAACAAAAACATTCCTGCGTATACTATCACTCGTACTGCTTATTCTGCTAACCACTACATTCTTAAGCGGTCCTGCCACCCTTCTTCAAGGATTGGCTCCATTATCGGATTTCCAGTTCAGCGGACATATGATTCCCATCGCATGGGTTCTTATCATCTTCGGTTATTACGCCTTGGCTACCGTCTTGCCGGTTGACAAACTCATTGGCCGTTTCTACCCTATTTTCGGAGCCATGCTACTGTTTATGGGTATCGGAATCATGGTCGTCATGTTAGGCTGGCACAGTTCCGAAATGCCGGAAGTGTTTGACGGTCTGCATAACAGGCAAACGAACGGTCTGCCGCTGTTCCCGATGATGTTCGTAAGTATTGCATGCGGAGCGATTTCGGGTTTCCACGGCACGCAAAGTCCCATCATGGCGCGTTGCGTGACCAACGAACGGCAAGGTCGCTGGATCTTCTACGGCGCGATGGTGGCGGAAGGTATCTTGGCGCTTATCTGGGCAGCAGCAGCCGGCACGTTCTTTGCGGATCCCGAAGCGGGCTTATACGGCATTGACGGCCTGCAAGCTTTTGCAGCACAACATAAAGGAGAAAACATCGCGGCGTTAGTTATTGACAAGGTGAGTCGCAGCTGGCTCGGCACCATAGGCGGCATATTAGCCATCATAGGTGTGATCGCAGCTCCCATCACCAGTGGCGATACAGCCTTGCGTTCGGCACGACTCATCGTGGCTGACTTCCTGAAATGGGATCAACGCCCGATACCAAGACGACTGATGATTGCTTTTCCGCTCTTCCTCTGCGTATTCGGAATGGTATTCGTTGACTTCAATATCGTTTGGCGTTATTTCGCCTGGACGAACCAGACATTGGCGGTCTTCACTCTCTGGGCAGGTGTCATATGGCTATACCGTAACAGCAAATACCGATACGGTTACTTGATCGCCCTTATACCGGCACTATTTATGACAATGGTGTGCAGCAGTTACATCTTTATTGCGCCGGAAGGCTTCCATCTGCCATTGCATTGGGTATGCTATCTGATAGCCGGCATCGTTACGCTCTGCTGCCTCTGCGGTTTCTGCGTATGGGCAAAAAAGAATCATAAATAACCAATCATCCATCATTTATGATTAAATCCGCTCAATATATCATCTCCAGCCCGGACGTGAAAGACTGTCCGCAGAGCACGTTGCCGGAATATGCCTTTATCGGGCGTAGTAACGTCGGCAAATCGAGCCTGATTAACATGCTGTGCCATAATCCGAAACTGGCCAAGACCAGTCAGAAGCCCGGCAAAACGCTATTGATTAACCATTTCCTTATTAACGACAGTTGGCATCTGGTCGATTTGCCCGGCTACGGCTATGCGCAAGCCGGTCAGAAACAACGCGAGGCACTCAAGCGGATGATTGAGCGGTATTGCTTGTTGCGTGAACAATTAGTATGCCTGTTTGTGCTCGTTGACTGCCGTCACGAGCCGCAGAAGATCGATGTGGAGTTCATCAACTGGCTTGGCGAGAACGGCGTACCTTTTGCGATTGTCTTCACCAAAGGTGACAAACTCGGCAAAGTGCGTCTGAAAGAGAATGTAGAAGCCTACAAGAACCGCCTGTTGGAAGAATGGGAGGAACTGCCGCCGGTATTCGTTACATCCTCCGAGACCGGTTTGGGCGGCGAAGAACTGACGGCATATATCGAAGAACTGAACGAAACGATAAAATCTTAAAAATAGTACATTTTCCGCATAGCACTTACCTAGCACTTACATAGGACTTGCCTAGCATATACCTACGATCACTCTTTATACGGTCTCACATGAGCAAAATCTTAAAAATAGTACATTTGCTGTTGTTGTGCGCGTGTAGCGTATTTGCATACGCGCGTACCGCTCGTGTGTACGGCTATGTGGTTGACCAGGATAATATAGGTATCGAGTTGGCGAACGTAGTGGTGCTCAATGCCGACAAACCTATCGGTACCGCTACCAACAAGAACGGTTTTTATGAGTTGATACTGGAGGAGGCGGACACGGTGGTTCTCTCCTACTCCATGATTGGTTACACCACCGTCCAGCAGCGTATTCTCGACCTGCGTGAGGTGCTGAACATCAACGTCCAGTTGCTCACGGACGAGCAGGTTCTGGCGGAGATCGAGGTGCGCGGTATCCAACATACACAAGGCACGATGGACCGTATTGACGCAGCCACCACTCGTGTCATGCCGGACGCTACAGGCGGCTCTATCGAGAGTCTGCTTATCACCTTCGCCGGTGTGAGTCAGACCAATGAGCTGAGCAGCCAATATAATGTGCGTGGCGGTTCGTTCGACGAGAACTCCGTTTATGTCAACGGCATCGAAGTACACCGCCCGCTGCTGATTCGTTCCGGCCAACAGGAAGGATTGAGTTTCGTCAACCCCGAGATGGTGGAGAACGTGGCCTTCTCGGCCGGCGGCTTTGGTGCGCAATATGGCGATAAGATGTCCTCTGTGCTGGATATCACCTATAAGCGTCCACGGGCGTTTGAAGCAAGCCTCAGCGCCTCTCTCCTCGGCGCGCATGTCTATGTCGGGCATGGCGACAGTACCTACAGTCAGATGCACGGTCTGCGTTATAAGACCAGCAAATACATGCTCGGCGGATTGGCTACGGCCGGCAATTATAATCCGACCTATTTCGACTATCAGACCTATATCACCTGGCAGACCGGCCCGAAATGGCAGATGTCATTTTTAGGTAACGTCAGTCTTAATGACTATCGGTTCACGCCGGACAGTCTGAGCGAGTCGTTCGGCGGACAAGAGGCCAAGAACCTCACTATCTATTACGAAGGTCAGGAGAAAGACCGTTTCCTCACGGCTTTTGCGGCTCTGAGCGCCAAAGGAAAGGTAAGTGATGAAGTCGAGATCGGATTCGACCTCAGCGGTTTCTACACCAATGAGCGTGAGAATTTCGATATCACAGGCGAGTATGTGCTCTCCAACGGTTCGATGGATGAAACACAGCCTTCTAACGCCACCGGCGAAGAGATAGATCCTAATGCACCTACTGTCGATGCGCTTGGTACAGGACTCTTCCATCAACATGCCCGTAACAGCCTTGAGGCCGGAGTCATCACGCTTGCCCATCAAGGCACGTGGCAACGCGGTAATAACACACTCATATGGGGCATCAGCGGACAAGCCGAACTGATACGCGACCGTATTTCCGAATGGGAGTGGCGCGACTCGGCCGGTTATTCGCTGCCCAACAACGGTCTGCCGATGGAACTCTATTATTCCATGCGAGGCGACACGTCCATGACCTCCGCACGACTGCAAGCCTACGTCCAGAACACCCACAAGTGGAACACCTCGTCCGGTCAATGGATATTCACTATCGGCGGACGACTCCAATGGTGGAGCTGGAATAACGAAGTGCTTCCTTCGCCGCGTGCATCGGTTGAGTGGATACCGGGCTGGAAACGCGACTTGTGCTTCCGTCTGGCAACCGGTTTGTACTATCAAGCGCCGTTCTATAAGGAGCTGCGTGACACCATTACTGATGAATTCGGTATCACGCGCTTCGATCTTAACCATGACCTCAAGGCCCAGCGCTCCGTACATGTCGTACTCGGTGGAGACTATTATTTCCGTGCATGGGGACGTCCGTTCAAGCTGACGGCTGAAGGCTACTACAAGTATATTGACCGTATGGAGAGTTATTCGGTGGATAATGTGCGTGTGCGTTATTCGGGTAAGAATGATTCACAAGGCTATGCAGGCGGTCTCGACCTCAAGCTATACGGCGAATTGGTTCCGGGTGCAGACTCTTGGATCTCGTTCAGCACGATGGTCGCCCGCCAGAGGTTAGTAGATAACGGAGAAGGACAGAAGGGCGACTGGATTCCCAGTCCGACCGAGCAACGATGGAACTTCTCCATGCTCTTCCAAGACTATATCCCGCAACTGCCGCAGTTGAAATTCCATCTTAAGATGCAGTTTGCGGAAGGGCAACCCTACTACGCGCCGCGTAATAACCAAGCATGGGGAAGGATGCCGGTCTATAAGCGTATTGACATAGGTGCCACGTACACCTTCAATGCCCAGACGGCGAAATTCATGCGTGCGCCTTCGGCCAAGCACGTAAAACAGTGGGCAATACAATTCGAGGTATTTAACCTCGTCGGATGGCGAAATGTCAACTCCTATTTCTGGGTGGCAGATGCCTATAATAACCAGTGGGCCAGTCCGAACTACCTGACCGGCCGCCGATTCAATTTGAAATTTATAATCGACTTAAGATAATATGGCACAAGAGGTAACACCGATGATGAAGCAGTTCCGCGACATTAAAGCGCAGTATCCCGATGCGATGCTGCTCTTCCGCTGCGGCGATTTCTACGAGACCTACGCAGAGGATGCAGTCAAAGCGGCTAAGATACTCAATATCACCCTTACCCACCGCTCCAACGGAGGTAATTCCGCTGCGCAACCTCTCGAGATGGCTGGCTTTCCCTTCCATGCCCTCGACACCTATCTTCCCAAACTTGTGCGAGCCGGTCTCCGCGTAGCCATATGTGACCAACTGGAGGACCCTAAACTGACCAAGAAACTGGTCAAACGCGGCGTCACCGAACTGGTCACGCCCGGTGTCAGTTATTCGGATACCACACTTACGCAGAAGGAGAACAACTGGGTGGCGTGCGTGCATTTTGACAAGCACGTGATAGGCGTTGCTTTCCTCGACATCTCCACAGGCGAGTTCCTCACGGCGCAAGGCGACAGCGACTATATCGACAAACTGCTGACGAACTTTGCTCCCAAAGAAGTGCTGCATCTACGTGGACGCAAAGCCGATCTGGAGAACCTCTTCGGTTCTAAGTTCTTCACGTTCGAACTTGAAGACTGGATGTTGGTTGAGTCCACGGCCCGTGAGCGTTTGCAGAAGCTTTGGGGCGTGTCGTCGCTCAAGGGTTTCGGTCTGGAGAAGATGCCGGCAGGTGTCACAGCAGCCGGAGGTATCCTCATGTATCTGGACATGACGCAGCACCTTCAGACCGGTCATATCCAGCACCTCAGCCGTATCGAAGAAGATAAATATGTGTGGCTCGACCGCTTCACTATCCGTAATCTCGAACTCATGAGCGGTACTACTGCCGAGAGTCGCACGCTTTATGACATCATCGACCGCACTATCACGCCGATGGGCGGACGTCTGCTGCATCGCTGGATGGCGTTCCCGCTCAAGGATGTACGACCTATACGCAACCGTCAGACCGTCGTAGAGCACCTCTTCAAACAACCCGATGCACGCGAGATCCTGCGTGAGGCATTGAACCAAGTGGGCGACCTCGAGCGTATCGTCAGCAAAGTCTCCACAGGTCGTATCGGACCGCGTGAGATGGTACAACTCGGACGTGCACTCAAAGCTGTCAAGCCCATCAAGGAGGTCTGCGAGTCAGCACACGAGAACGCCTACCTCACCCTTCTCGGAGAGCAACTCGACCCCTGTCCAGAAATGCGTAGCCGTATCGAACACGAGATAGTTCCTGACCCGCCTATCGCACAAGGACGACCGAACATCATCGCACACGGCGTGGATAGCGAACTCGATGAACTGCGTGCCATCCAGTCGGACGGCAAGAACTACCTGCTTCAGATACAACAACGCGAGATAGAGCAAACCGGAATCACCAGCCTTAAGATCGGCTATAACAATGTTTTCGGCTATTACCTCGAAGTACGAAATACCTATAAGGACCAAGTGCCTGCCGAGTGGATTCGCAAACAGACACTCGTCAATGCCGAGCGGTATATCACCGAGGAACTCAAGACCTACGAAGAGCGTATCACTACAGCTGAAGAACGCATACAGATCATTGAGAACCGGCTCTATCAGGAACTCATGCTCGCTCTTTCCGAGTGGGTGCCGCAGATGCAGCTTAACGCCAACGTTCTCGCGCAACTCGACTGCCTGCTTTCCTTCGCCACCGTGGCTGCCGAATATCGCTATGTATGCCCCGATGTCAACGATAGTCTCATGATAGACATCCGTCAAGGCCGACATCCGGTCATCGAGCAACAACTGCCGCCGGGCGAGCAATATATCGCCAACGATGTGCTACTGGATAATAACGGTCAGCAGATCATCATCATCACCGGACCTAACATGGCCGGTAAATCGGCCCTGCTCCGCCAGACTGCCCTCATCGTCCTTCTGGCTCAGATGGGTTCGTTCGTACCCGCTGAGAGTGCGTCTATCGGTGTTGTGGATAAGATTTTCACGCGTGTTGGTGCCTCGGATAACATCTCGCTGGGCGAGTCCACCTTCATGGTCGGGATGAACGAAGCCGCCTCTATCCTGAATAACCTCTCCGAGCGCAGTCTCGTGCTTTTTGATGAACTCGGTCGAGGCACAAGTACGTACGATGGCATAAGTATTGCATGGGCAATTGTAGAGTACATCCACGAGCATAAAGGACACGCGAAAACACTCTTCGCCACGCACTACCACGAGCTCAATGAGATGGAGAAGACTTTCGACCGTATCCGTAACTATAATGTCTCAGTACGGGAACTCAACGGCAAGGTCATCTTCCTGCGCAAACTCGTGCGTGGCGGCTCCGAGCATAGCTTCGGTATTCACGTGGCCAAACTGGCCGGCATGCCGGCCTCCATCGTCGAACGAGCCAATCAGATACTCGCCGACCTCGAGCGCGCAGCCAAGAACGGCGATATAGCCAAGCCTATCGAACAGATCGGCGAACGGGAAGGGCTGCAACTGAGTTTCTTCCAACTGGATGACCCCGTGCTCGAGCAGATACGTGACGAAGTCAAATCGCTGGACATCAACAACCTCACACCGCTGGAGGCACTCAATAAACTATCGGAAATAAAACGCCTTGTTGGAGGTAAATAATATGGCAAAATACGAATGGACTAAAGCCCGAATTCTTCGGTGGACATTAGGCATCTCCGGATGGGTCATCGCGCTGATAGCAGCCTTCTTCGCCGAGCAGTACTATCGATGGGAAGTGTGTAACTTCACCTCCCGCGATGGTGAATCGCATAGTTATGATATCTATGAAGGAGCCACCATCGATTCCCTCTTCGCCCTGCTTCGCGAGGATTATGATATTAGCGCGGAGACCGATCTGAACTGGCATATGCGTATTCTCCTCTTCCGCTATCCGGAACCGGGTCATTATACGGTGCCGGCACAGATAGGAGACCGCGACCTCATCGAGAAATTCAAATACGGACGACAGACGCCCGTGCGTATCACATGGAATCATTTTGTGCGCACACGCGAGGAACTGGCCGGCAAGGTAACGAACCATCTGCTCATGGATAGCGTGACACTTTTGCGTCTCCTCGAAGATGATGCCTATCTCGCGCCCTACGGGCTCAATAAAGAGACCAGCCGTTGCCTCTTTATCCCGAATACCTACGAGGTCTATTGGAATATCACGCCCGATCAGCTCTTTGCCCGCATGGAGCGTGAGTATAACACCTTCTGGAATAAGGAACGCCGTGCCAAAGCCGACTCTATCGGGCTTACGCCGGTGGAGGTGGCTATCGTGGCTTCTATCGTCGAAGGCGAGAGCCATAACAAAGCCGAACTGCCGCTCATCGCATCTCTTTACCTCAACCGCGTGCATAAGAATATGCCGCTGCAGGCTTGTCCGACTATCAAGTACGCCGTGGGTGATTTCAAACTGCGCCGTGTACTCTACCGCCATCTGCAGATTGACTCGCCGTATAACACCTATAAGAATCCGGGCCTGCCGCCCGGACCTATCCGCTGTCCCGCACCCGAGACGATGGATATCGTCCTCAATGCGCCTAAGACCGATTACCTGTTCATGTGCGCGAGTCCGGAACTGAACAACACCCATATCTTCTCGTCCACCTATGGAGGACACGCGGCAGCGGCTCGTCAATACCGCCACACGATGGATACCATCAACTGGGAGACGTTTGATGCCATTCGTAAAGCCGAACGCGAAGCCGCCAATAACCAATAACCAATAACCATTACCCATGATCTGGGATAATAACGACGATATCAAACTCATCGAGTGCGCCAATAACGCTCGCACCATCCAGCGCCACCTCAACGAATGTCGTGAAGAACGCCGGCCTTATGTCTTCGTCACCAATACGATGACCATCAAACCGTTGCGTCGCTTGTTGGTGCCGGTCTCCATGTTGGAAGAAGAGACCTACAAGGCGGAAATATGCACCTATATCGCCCGTAAGACCGGCGCACATATCATCTTGCTTCAGGCCAACGACTACGGTTCTCA
>JAFWAK010000107.1 GCA_017507715.1 Paludibacteraceae bacterium
GAGAAAGAGGAAGCTTTTATCGAAAATATTTTCCCGAAATGCCCGAATATCTCGATTGACTACGGCGTGATGGAGAAAGCAGAGAATGTGTATGTCATTCCTTCCAGTTTCGGCTGGAGCGATCTGGGCACATGGGGCAGTTTGTACGAGTTGAGCGAGAAAGACGCGCAACAGAACGTAAGTCTCCACAGCGTTGCTAATTTCTATGAAGCGACAGGCAATGTAGTGGTGTTGGAGAAAGGCAAAGTAGCGATCGTACAAGGCGTGAACGACATGATTATAGCCGAGCAAGGCGGTGCATTGCTGATCTGCAAGAAAGCGGAGGAACAGCGCATCAAGCAGTTCGTAGCCGATTTACACGGTTAATCGCCTGTCATTCGGACCGCATAATACCCGAAACAAATAACAACATAAATTACTTAATATTAAATCACAAATCATGAGTTATCTGAATTTTGACAAGACAGTACTTGTTAATCTGGAGCGATCGCTTCAGAAAGAGATGATTCGGACGAACCGTGCAGGCGTGTACAACTCGACGACTTTGGTCGATTGTAACACACGTAAGTACCACGGTCAATTGGTGATGCCTATTCCGGAGCTGGGCGAAGACAATTATGTTCTTCTCAGTTCTCTGGACGAGACTGTTATCCAACATGGTGCAGAGTTCAACTTGGGTCTGCATGAGTACGGCGAGAATCATTTCAGTCCGAACGGGCACAAGTACATTCGCGAATTTGACTGCGAGTTGATCTCCCGCACGACATATCGCGTAGGAGCTGTAGTGTTGCAAAAAGAGCGAATGCTGGTTAGTTTCGAACCGCGTGTGCTGATTCGTTACACCTTGCTGGAGAGCGGCAGCCCGACGACCTTGCGTTTCCGTCCGTTCCTGGCATTCAGAAGCGTGAACGAGTTAACGCACGAGAATCCGCTGGCAAATGCCAACATGGATGACTGCGAGAACGGTAGATTCAACCGGATGTATCCGGGTTTCCCGAACCTATATATGCAGTTCAGCAAAGCTGTGGAATATCATCATGATCCGCAATGGTACAAGGATATTGTTTACCGCAAAGAGCGTGACCGCGGCTATGCCTACAAAGAGGATTTGCTGGTACCGGGTTATTTCGAGTTACCGATGAAAAAAGGCGAGAGCGTCATTTTTGCTGCAGGTGTGACGGAAGTAAAGACGAGCACACTCAAGGCCACATGGAAGAAAGAGCTGGCGCGCCGCAACCGTCGTGAGGATATGTTCTCCACGCTCAAAAACAGCGCGAGTCAGTTCTACAAGCGCGAAGGCGACAAATGCTATCTGTTAGCCGGATTCCCGTGGTTCAAAGCAGATGCACGTGCTACTTTCTTCAGCGTAGCAAGTTGTACGCTGGATATCGATCGTCCGGAATACTGGGACGCTATCATGAACAAGACCGCGATTGAGGAAGTTCAGAAATTCATGGTCGGTAAGATTCATGAGATCAAGATGACCGGTATGGACGAGCCGGATGTGCTGTTATGGTTTATCCGTGCATGCCAGAAATACGCGCATAAATATACCGTTCGTGAAGCGGCTGAGTTATACGGCCAGTTATGTCTGGATATCATCACCTGGTACCGCAAACAGAACCATCCTCGTGCCAAACTGCATCAAAACGGTTTGCTGTGGGTAGATGGTACTCATCGTCCGGCAACCTGGATGAACGCTACCGAGAACGGATGGCCTATCGTTCCGCGTACAGGCTATATTGTAGAGATCAATGCCTTATGGTACAACGCGATGCGTTTTACCGCCGAGATGCTGCGCGAGATGGGCA
>JAFWAK010000108.1 GCA_017507715.1 Paludibacteraceae bacterium
CGATGCTCAACTACCAGACGCATATCGATGGCGGTTCGATGTTCAACACGCCTCCTGTACTGCCCGTTTATACAGCTGTACTGACGCTCCGCTGGCTCAAAGCCAATGGCGGTGTGAAGTGGATTGAGGCACGCAACAAAGCTAAAGCTGACTTGCTCTATAACTGCCTCGACAACTCCAAGATGTTCGTGCCGACCATTCTTAAGAAAGAGGACCGCAGCCGCATGAATATCTGCTTCGTGCTCAAACCGGAGTATGCCGAGCTGCAGGACGACTTCTTCAAGTTCGCCACAGAGCGTGGCATGGTAGGTATCAAGGGGCATCGCCTCGTCGGTGGTTTCCGTGCTTCCTGCTACAACGCCATGGACCTCGAAGGTGTTCAGGCACTCGTGGACTGCATCAAAGACTACGAAGCACTCCATTAAGGAATATGTATCCTTTCATTAAGGAAAATAAGCCCTAAAGCATAACATAAGCATAACATAAGCATAACATAAAGCCAAGGAAAGGCTTAGGTGAGTATTATGAAAGTATTAGTAGCAACAGAGAAACCCTTTGCGAAAGTAGCCGTTGACGGCATTCGCGAAGTGGTAGAGGGCGCAGGTTATGAACTCGCGCTGCTCGAGAAATATACGGACAAACAGCAACTGTTGGACGCAGTAGCAGACGCTGACGCGCTTATCATCCGCTCAGATATTGTGGATGCAGCGGTATTAGATGCAGCCAAGCAACTGAAGATCGTTGTCCGTGCCGGTGCAGGCTATGATAACATCGACCTTGAGGCTGCAACCGCTCATAAGGTGGTAGCGATGAATACGCCGGGTCAGAACAGTAACGCCGTTGCTGAATTGGCGCTTGGTCTGATGGTTTACGCGGTGCGTAACCTCTATAACGGAACGAGCGGCACCGAACTCAAAGGAAAGAAACTGGGTATTCATGCCTTCGGCAATGTGGGTCGCAACGTAGCACGTATAGCGCAAGGCTTCGGAATGGAGGTCTATGCCTATGACGCCTATTGCCCGGACGAGGCGATGATAGCCGCTAATGTCAAACCGCTGCACAGCGCAGAGGATTTGTATAAGACTTGCGATATAGTAAGTCTGCATATCCCTGCCACAGCTGAGACCAAAAACAACATTAATCACGACCTCGTAAACCTTATGGCGAAGGGTGGAGTATTAGTTAATACGGCCCGTAAGGAAGTCATCGATGAGGAAGGTCTGATCACGCTTATGCAAGAGCGTACAGATCTCAAGTACATGACGGATATTATGCCGGTTGCCGATGCGAAGTTCCGCACGCTCTTCGAAGGACGCTACTTCGCAACCCCGAAGAAGATGGGTGCACAGACGGCAGAGGCAAATATCAATGCCGGTATTGCAGCCGCCAAACAGATCGTGGACTTCATTCAAAACGGCAACACACGCTTCCAGGTAAATAAGTGAAAAGACTCTTTTCAATAGCATTATTGACACTCTGTGCCCTTGTGTCCTACGCCTATGATGTAGAATGTGTAGGAACAGCTACGCAAGTAGTGGAAGGCACAGACACAACTTTCATCTTCAAGGATGAGATTCATCTGATGTCCACAGTCGGTGCTGTGGATTGGTATGATGCCAATGGCTCTTTGTATGCCTCTAATACCGATGAGATCTATCCGGACGAAGGTTGCTATCGTGTCAATAACTGCAATTTCTGCGTGCAGCTATATAAGCCCATCGATGATTTGGCCTTTACCCTCAATACGTATTGCGACCGAACGATACTCCATGTGACCGGAGATATCTCTACTCGCGCGCGCACGTATTCCTTATCTTATAATGCATTAGCGTGGAATACGGAAGAGTGGGTGGATTCGGCTGCTGTGGATTCCGGAAAGTTGAAGAGTGTCATCTCTCTTCCTCCGCTCTATGGCCCGACGCCAATCACGTTGTGCTACGATGCCGCGGTGCGTCAGGCTTTAGGACTGGATTCAGCGTGTATAGAAGTGCAAGTCCCGTTGGATAGTATCCGAGCGGTGAATCATATGATGACCTCATTGGCTACCACGCGAGATGCTAAGAATGAGTTACTTCGTCCGACAAGTCAAGATATTATCAAAGGCGGCTCGGCAGATAACATCAGTGGTCCGTTAGAGGTGGCCTTCTATTCCAATCCGACACCTGCTGCACGCTTCTATCGATGGGATATCTATCATTCCACGGAGCGTATTGTCACGCGCTTTGACCGGGATATACGTTACGTATTCTCCGATCCGGGGGCATATAGGGTGGTGTGTTACGTCATGAATTCCACTTGTCAGTCAGACTCGACCGAGATGCTGGTAGCGATATCCGAGTCGCAACTATTAGTGCCGAATGTATTCACACCGAACGGGGATGGGCAGAACGATGAGTTCCGTGTGGCGTATCGTTCTTTGCGTGAGTTTCATATATGGGTATATAACCGTTGGGGCAAACTGGTCTATGAGTCCACAGATCCTGCAAAAGGATGGGATGGAAACATAGGAGGAAGGCCTGCCTCGGAAGGAGCGTATTACTATGTAATACGTGCACTTGGAACAGACGCTGCAAAGAACGCCGAGTATATCGGTCTGAAGGCTTCGTATAAAAAGAAGAAACTGAATGCTGACGAGGCGGTGATAGGCGTGTACCAACTCTCCGGAGACATTAACCTGTTGCGAGGCAAGAAATAAATCAAAAATAACAAATCAACAATGCGTAAATTATTTACTATGGCATTAGCCACTACCGTACTGGCAGCGACGGCTGCTACGAACCCGTTCTTTGAGTATAAGAATTGGAAGACGCCGCACGGCACGTATCCGTTTAATGAGATTCACGCGGAGCATTATATGCCGGCCTTTGAGAAAGCCATGCAAGATGGTCTTAAGGAGATTGACGAAATCGCCAATAATCCTGCGGCACCTACTTTTGCGAACACGATTGAGGCATACGAGGCTTCCGGCGAACTGCTGTCTGTTGTAGCCGGTTGTTTCTATAACCTCTCGCATTCGGAGACGAACGACTCCATCCAGCAAATCGAACTGGAACTGAGTCCGAAAATGTCCGAGTATTCCTCCACCATCCGTTTGAACGAGAAGCTGTTCCAGCGTATCAAAGCCGTTTATGACCAGCGCGACAAACTCAAACTGAACAAGGCGCAGTACAAACTGCTCGAGGATATCTATGAGAGTTTTGCCAACAATGGCGCTAACCTCAGTCCCGAGGACAAAGAGACTTACCGCCAATTGACCGCCAAGTTGAGCAAGTTGACGCTCCAATACGGTCAGAACGTGCTGAAAGCTACCAACGCATGGACGATGCTCATCACCGACGAGGCGCTCTTAGCCGGTCTGAATGAGGATACGAAAGCCATGCTGAAGGCGAATGCGGAGAAGAAAGGACTGGAGGGCTGGTTGCTGAACCTCAAGCCGACCACTACTATTCCTGTCATGCAGGACCTTGACAACCGTGATATCCGTCGCGAGCTTTATATGGCTAACGCCAGCAAATGTGTCGGTGGCGAGTTCGACAACACGGGTAACATCGTGGAGATCGTTAACACGCGCTTGGCATTAGCGCAACTGTTCGGCAAGAAGACCTACGCCGAGAAATCGCTTTATAAGACGATGGCGGAGACGCCTGAGAACGTCTATAAACTGCTGGACCAGCTGCGTGATGCATATATGCCGGCTGCGCTTGAGGAGGTGAAAGAGCTGGAAGAATACGCTCATGCAAACGGTTTCTATGCCGCACATCTGCAGCCTTGGGACTGGAGCTATTACAGCAAGAAACTCAAACAAGAAAAATATGCTATCTCCGATGATGATCTGCGTCCGTATTTCGAGTTGGAGAACGTGAAGCAAGGCGTATTCGGTCTGGCAAAGCGTCTGTACGGCATCACCTTCAAGGAGAACAAGAAGATTCAGGTCTATAACCCTGAGGTGACGGCTTATGAGGTGTTTGACGAGAAGGGTAAGTTCCTGGCTGTTTACTATGCTGACTTCCATCCGCGGGACGGCAAGCGTGGCGGCGCATGGATGAATGACTTCCAACCGCAATACATCAAGAACGGCAAGGACCATCGTCCGCACATCGTGAATGTGATGAACTTCACAAGGCCTGTGAAGTCCGAAGCCGCAGGCGAGAACTTCTCAGGACAAGAAAAGCCTGCGCTCTTTACGTATGATGAGGTACGTACGTTCCTCCATGAGTTCGGTCACGGCTTGCATGGCATGCTCACGCGTTGCCAGTATGCCGCACAGAGTGGTACCAACGTGCCGCGTGACTTTGTGGAACTGCCGAGCCAGTTCAATGAGAACTTCATCGACGAGAAAGAGTTCCTCGATACGTTTGCCAAGCATTATAAGACCGGTGAGGCGTTGCCGCAGGACTTGTTGGATAAGATGCACGCCTCGCAGACTTATCACGCCGCTTATGCATGCGCTCGCCAGTTGAGCTTCGGTTATCTCGATATGAGCTGGCATACTTTGGAGAATCCTTTTGAGGTGAACGAGACTATCGGCACGGTTGAGTCCGTAACACGTTTCAGCGACAAGGCTATGGAGCAGGTTCAAGTGCTGCCTAACGTGCCGGGTACGCAGATGTGTTGCGCCTTCACGCATATCTTCTCCGGCGGCTATGCTGCTGGATACTACAGCTATAAGTGGTCGGAACTGCTTGACGCTGACGCGTTCTCTGTCTTCAAGGCCGCACAGCAGAAAAAGAACGGTACTATCTTTGATAAGAAGGCTGCCAAACGTTTCCGCGAGAATATCCTGGAGAAGGGTGGTACGGAGAAGGCTATGGATCTGTACAAACGTTTCCGTGGCGGCGAACCGACCATCAACGCCCTCCTCGAGCGTGATGGCATCAAGGCCAAGGAGATCAAATAACTAGCCGACTAGTCAACTGGTAAAAAACTAAATCCCGCCACTCGGAAGAGTAGGCGGGATTTATTGTAGTTAAGATGTCAGTTTAATACCATTCTTTCTTTTAAGAAAGCGAAAACAGCCGTCGTCGCGACGTCTGTTTTTCTAAGGTATTAGTCTGTTTATTTAAGGTACAAAAAAGATTGGTCTTTTCAATAAAGGATCTGTTCTTTTTCGAATCCGGTGCAAAATTACTGCTTTTTTTTAATATATGCAAATATTTTTTTATGTTTTGCAACATATTTTGCTAAATAGACTTTACAAAATGCCTATTTTCGCTCTAACTCAATCACTTCCAGGTCTTTTATCTGACTTCCGTCAATGGTAAAACGGAGTAGTGTCTGGCATGGCTGCCAGCCCTGTTTACCGGCTGCGCCGGGGTTCATGGTTAGAAATTTGAAAAGACTATCGTATTGTACTTTTAGTATATGACTGTGTCCGCAAACGAATAAGTCAATAACATTGCTCATTTGTGATTGGTCATTGGTCATTTTTGCTTCGAGACTCTTTCTGAACCAAGGAATCAACCACGGGTTGTAATGGCCCGGATAGCCGCCGATGTGCGTCATGAGCACATTCACATCTTCTACACGGAAACGATAGAACTCGCTGAGCGAATACCTTACCTCGCCGCCATCCATATTACCGAATACGGCACGGGTGGGTTTGAACTCCCGCAAGCGGCGTAGAACATCATCGCTGCCGATATCTCCGGCATGCCAAATCTCATCTACATCCTTGAAATGCTCCAACACACGCGCATCCAATAGCCCGTGCGTGTCACTCAAAACACCAATGCGGGTCATTTGCGGGTCAGTTTATCAATGACGAATATTGAAGCTATGATGGCTACTACGGCTACCGTCGCAAAGAAGAAGACATCTCTTAAATCCAGCACGCCGCGCGAGAGAGAAGAGTAGTGGTCTTGCAGCAGCACCCAGTAGAGCACGAAACAACTCAGTGCGCCGGCTATGAAGCAGACAATCTGACTCTTGCTGACGGTTGCACAAAGCAAGCCGATGGCCATGAATGTACCGCTTAACAGGATCAGTCCGATGAACGAACCAAGAAACGCACCGCTGTCCAGATTTCCCATCGGTTCGGCCATGTATGCCACCACGAAATAGTGTACAAAACACGGCAGTAGTCCTAAAAGGACTAAGGTCCATGCGGCAAAGTACTTGCCTAACATGATCCGCGTGAGCGAGATCGGTTTGGTGCGTATCAGATCCCAGATGCCGGACTGCCGTTCTTCCGAGAGCAGACGCATTGTCAGGGCAGGGCAGAGCAGCATAAAGAGCCACGGACTGAGTTGGAAAAGTCCGTCCACTTGGGCATACCCCGAGTCAATGATATTCCATTGACCCGGGATTACCCAGAGGAAGAGACTGATCGCCAATTGGTACAAACCGATGACGATATACGCAATCGGCGTCGAGAAATAATATGTCAGTTCCTTACGGAACATGGAGTTAGGGGTTATGGGTTACCGGTTACGGGTTATGAGTTAATGTTTAACCTCGAGGTTCTTGTTGACCGGGGTTTTCGGGAAGAAGATCCAGAAGGCGATGGCCACTACCAATGCGTATGCCGCAAAGGAGTACCAACTCATCTTCCAACCATCCCAAACCTGTGCGAACTCAGCCGCTTCACCCAGCGCGTACACATTCTTGTTTACAACAGCCTGAGCCGCCAACGTACCTACCGTGGCACCCACACCGTTTGTCATAACCATGAACAGACCTTGAGCGCTGGAGCGCATAGACGGGTCGGTCTCTTGGTCCACATACAGGGCACCGGAGATATTGAAGAAGTCAAAGGCAAAGCCGTAAACGATGCAGCTCAGTACAAACAGCAGCACGCCCGGCATAGCAGGGTTACCTGCGCCGAAGAAGGCGAAACGGAGAACCCATGCGAACATAGCTAACAGCATCACATTCTTGATACCGAAACGCTTGAGGAAGAACGGGATCAACAGGATACAAACGGCTTCGCAAATCTGACTGATGGATACGAGCATTGTACTATGCTTAACCGCGAAACTATCCACGAATTCCGGCGCTGCAGCAAAGCTGCCCAGGAACGGCGTAGCAAAGCCA
>JAFWAK010000109.1 GCA_017507715.1 Paludibacteraceae bacterium
ACCTGGGAGAGTGAGAACATGCTCGTGCTGGGTTTTGTGATCCTCGGTTTCCTTTGCTTGCACCTCTACAATTTCTGGTTCAAAATGCAGTTCGCTGAGTTGACCGGTATCGAGACCGGCGCTTTCGACCCGCAGAACGGTGCTGCGTATGTTAAAGCACTCTTTACCGAGCCTGTTTGGGGTCAGGTTTATTGCGTGCTATACCTGCTTTGGTTTGTTGTACTCTGGTTGCACCTCAATCACGGTGTGGGTTCCGCTATGACCTCTATGGGACTTAACAACCTGAAATGGCAGAAGCGCGTGGAAGTGATCAGCACCGTAATGGCAACGCTCGTAGTGCTGCCGTTCGCTGCCGTTGTATTGTATTACTTTGGAATGGGCATCGGTATGCTCTGTTAAAATTTGACGACTATGGCAACTAAGAAAGAAGAAAAAATAGAGGCGGTTAAAAAGACCGCTAAGAAAGTAGCCGTTAAGGCAGCTAAGAAAGCTGTCGAAGTGGCAGAAGCCGTTGTTGAAAAGGCAGCGAAGAAAATGCAAGAGGCTGCTACTCCGGTTATCACGCCGGAGATGGCGAAGATCCCTGCCGGTCCGCTGGAGCTCAAATGGACGAACTATAAGAACCATCAGAAACTGGTTAACCCTGCCAACAAACGTCGTCTGGACGTAATCGTAGTAGGTACGGGTCTGGCTGGTGCTTCTGCTGCCGCTTCGCTGGCAGAGATGGGCTTTAACGTACTCAACTTCTGTATTCAGGATAGTCCGCGCCGTGCGCACAGTATCGCTGCACAGGGTGGTATCAACGCTGCGAAGAACTATCAGAACGACGGTGACTCCGTTTATCGTCTCTATTATGATACCATCAAGGGTGGTGACTACCGTGCCCGTGAGGCGAACGTATATCGTCTGGCAGAGGTATCGAATAACATCATCGACCAGTGCGTGGCACAGGGCGTTCCTTTCGCTCGTGAATACGGCGGTCTGCTCGACAACCGTTCGTTCGGTGGTGCGCAGGTTAGCCGTACGTTCTACGCAAAGGGTCAGACCGGTCAGCAGTTGCTGCTCGGCGCTTATAGTGCTTTGAGCCGCCAGATCGGTAAGGGCAAAGTGAAGATGTACACGCGTTATGAGATGCTGGATATCGTGCTCGTAGCTGACGAGAACGGCGAGAAGCGTGCACGCGGTATTATCGCCCGTAACCTCGTTACCGGCCGCATCGAGCGTTTCTTCGCTCATGCAGTGGTAGTAGGTTCGGGTGGTTATGGTAACACGTTCTTCCTGAGTACCAACGCAATGGCTTCCAACGGTTCGGCTGCAATGCAGATGTACCGCCACGGCGCATTGTTCGCTAACCCGTGCTACGCACAGATCCACCCGACCTGTATTCCGAAGCACGGTGACTTCCAAAGTAAGTTGACCCTTATGTCCGAGTCGCTCCGTAACGACGGACGTATCTGGGTGCCGAAGAAACTGGAGGATGCTAAGCGTCTGCAGGCCGGCGAGATCAAGGGCCGTGACATCCCAGAAGAGGATCGCGATTACTATCTCGAGCGTCGTTATCCGGCATTCGGTAACCTCGTTCCGCGTGACGTAGCTTCGCGTGCTGCTAAAGAGCGTTGCGACAAGGGCTATGGCGTGAACAACACCGGTCTGGCTGTGTTCCTTGACTTCAGCGAGGCTATCCAGCGTCTGGGTAAGGATGTTGTAGCACAGAAATACGGTAACCTCTTCCAGATGTATGAGAAGATCGTGGACGAGAACCCGTACGAGAACCCGATGATGATCTTCCCGGCTATCCACTACACGATGGGTGGTATCTGGGTTGACTACGAATTGCAGACGACCGTCAAGGGTCTGTTCTGTATCGGTGAGGCCAACTTCTCCGACCACGGTGCAAACCGTCTCGGTGCATCGGCCTTGATGCAGGGTCTGGCTGACGGTTACTTCGTACTGCCGTACACCATTCAGAACTACCTGAGCGACCAGATCGGCGTGCCGCGCATGAGTACTGACCTGCCGGAGTTTGCTGAGGCTGAGAAGGCTGTTCAAGACAAGATCGACAAGTTGATGGCTATCCAAGGCAAGCGTTCGGTTGACTCCATCCATAAAGAGCTGGGTCTCATCATGTGGGACTTCGTCGGCATGGGTCGTACGGCTGAGGGCCTCAAGGAAGGTATCAAGAAGATTGATGCTATCAAGAAAGAGTTCTGGACGAACGTCTATATCCCGGGCACGGCTGACCACCTCAATAACGAGTTGGAGAAAGCTCTCCGTCTGGCAGACTTCATCGAGATCGGTCGTCTGATGGCGGTAGATGCGCTCCATCGTGAGGAGTCTTGCGGTGGTCACTTCCGCGAGGAATATCAGACACCGGAAGGCGAAGCTCTCCGTCAGGATGACAAGTTCAGTTATGTAGGCTGCTGGAAATATATGGGTGAGGATAAAGAGCCACAACTCATCAAGGAGCCGCTTGACTACGAGTTCACGGAACGTAAGACTCGAAATTACAAGAACTAATTTCGATGTTGAAAGTTTAATGTTTAAAGTTTAAAGAACATGGATCAATACATTGATATTAAAGTACGGGTATGGCGTCAAGCCGGCCCGAAGGCTCAAGGCCATTTCGAGACTTATGAGCTCAAACATGTGTTCCAAGGTGCTTCGTTCTTGGAGATGATTGACATTCTCAACGAGCAACTCGTTGCAGAGCACAAAGACCCCGTTACCTACGATCACGACTGCCGTGAGGGTATCTGCGGTATGTGCTCGATGTACGTCAACGGTCACCCGCACGGACCCGACAGTGCCATCACGACCTGTCAGCTCCACATGCGTAAGTTCAAAAACGGCGAGACCATCACCGTTGAACCGTGGCGTAGCCGTGCGTTCCCTGTAATCAAGGACCTCATGGTGGACCGTGGTGCATATGACAAGATTATGCAGGCCGGCGGTTTCGTAAGTGTCAACACCGGTGGTGTACCTGACGCAAACGCAATACCCATTCCGAAGCCGGTTGCAGACGAGGCAATGGACGCTGCGAGCTGTATCGGTTGCGGTGCTTGTGCTGCTGCTTGTAAGAACGGTTCGGCAATGTTGTTCGTGGCTGCGAAAGTGAGCCAGCTCGCTCTCCTGCCGCAAGGCAAGATTGAGGCTGCGGCGCGTGCCAAAGCGATGGTGGCTAAGATGGATGAACTCGGTTTCGGTAACTGCACCAACACCGGCGCTTGTGCCGCTGAGTGCCCGAAGAGCGTGAGTCTGGCTAATATCGCCCGCCTCAACCGCGAGTTCCTCTGCGCTAAATTCCAAGATTGATGAAGCGATTCTTAGTATGGATCTGTGTGGCGACTGCGTTTTGTGCGCAAGTCGCTGCACAGTTGCCTACGCGTCCCGAATTAGGCAACGCGCGTGTCGTTGTGTTGGCTAATAATCTGGAGAATTTCTATTATAACTACGCCGAGTCCTCTCGCCCGTCGTACAACACGGATGCCGGTCGCGAGGCTAAGGCCAATAAGATTGTGCAGATGATGATTGCTTCCGGCGCGGATATCTTCGCTTTTTGTGAGGTAGAGGCAAAACCCATTACGCTGCAATATCTGGTAGAAAAGCTCAATACGGCTGTGAGTGGAGACGATTATGCAGCGGTGGAAGACGGTATTAACGTAGCTACCGATGCCTACGACAATGCCATTAAGTCAGGTTTTGTGTATCGCAAAGCTACGGTAGAACCTTACGGAAATGACGTAGCAGCTACGAACGTGGCCTACTACAAGAACACCATGCGTATCCAGGCGTGGACAGAGCTGACGACGGGAGAACGTTTTACGCTCTCTATGAACCATTTCAAGGCTATGTCGGACGATGCTTCGAAATCGAAGCGCGTAGATAATGCGACTTGGCTCATGAATGGTTTGTCCAATTCGTCGAAGGTGAAGGACCCGGACATCCTGATCATGGGTGACCTGAACGCCCAGATGGATGAAGACTGTATGACGGTTATCCAGAGTAACGGCTATGCAGAGCAGCTGCTTCGCTTTGATGCAAATGCGTATTCGTATGTCTATTACGGCGAGCACGAACTGATCGACCATGCCTTTGCGAATTCTACGATGGCCGAACAGATCACAGGCGCTGCTGTGTGGCACACGAACACATCGACTTACTACAACAACCGCTATTCGGATCACGATGCGGTTTTGGTAGGTTTACGTTTAGGAACGCAGGGAGCGGCAGTTGAGATGATTGAAATCGCTGAACCAGCCCGTAAAGAAGTTCGCAACGGACAGATTGTTATCATCCGAGGTGGAGTGGTCTATACGATTACCGGTCAGCGGTTCTGATTACTCAACGCGTGCGCCCAAAAGATTATAGGTCTTACCATCGCGCACAATAAACACACAACTTTGGCGTAGCACTTTTTGTGCTGCGCTATTTTGTTGTACCGTCTCGAAACCTGTATCTTCGTTTCCCAAAATCTCAAAGCAGACTTTGCCGATGCGTGTGCTCGTGCCGGCTGAACGCTGGATGGTGAAGGATTTGGCATCTTCCGGAGCCTGGAGGCTAACGGTCTCTTTGGCGGCGCCGGAAATGGTATATTGCGTGTTGGCGTTGCTGTTCCAGTGGTAGGCGATGGTGTTCTTTTCTGCCGTCCAGTTAGGAATCGTCACATCGAACTCCACAGCGGCAATCGTTGCACTATACGCTGAGAAATCGAAGGTGATATAATCGGCATTACCTCCAAAATTCAGAAAGCCCGCATCCCAGGTGCTCTTGGTCATGTTGGCCGTGACGGTTAGCAGATTGAAATCGGCCGGAATACCTCCGTTATTTACTGTCGGCTCTGCACCCAGTCCCAGGTTGACACAGCAGTCACCGCTGACAACTATGGTATCCTGCGTTGGCGGATCTACAGGCGTATCGCCGCTGTCGCAAGAGGAAGAAACATCACCTGTGTTGCTCACATTTAACGTGGCTCCCGCGCCGCAACTGCTGTTAATTACGGCATTCTTGGCATCAGAGGCACTTAGATGATCGAACGTATAACTCGGCGCAGAAACCGAACCTGCATTGGAAGGCAGGTTACCAGTGCAGTTGACGAACTTGCAATAGTTTGTGGTGTTATTAAACGCCTTGTAGATATTCTTTGCGCTATTGGCCTTGCCGGCAAAGGTACAGCCTTCGAAATAACTGCTCACGTTCTCCGGGCCTACATAATAGTCGGCTACGGAGCTATTCCAGTAGCAGTTGAGATAGTGGATGAGCGCATTGCGGCATCGGGTCATACGCTGCTTGCAACCTTCGTCCCACCAGCAGAAACCGTAGGTGATGTTATACGTCCCGTCAGCCGGTTTGTCGGTACTGCTGGAACCTACGAGATTGGAGAAACGGTGGTCATCTGCTCCGCCGGAACCGCCCGATTTGGGCGCCTTCAGATAACGGAAACGACACCACGTAACGGTGATATTGTCCGACTTACCCTTGATATCAAAGTTTCCGTCCATACCGTCCTGGAAATCGCAGTGGTCGACCCATACATTCTTGGCGCCATCGAGCGTCAGCAGGTCCTTGCCGTCGCAGTCGTACGCACCGGGCCCTTCAAAGGTGATATTACGCAGGATAATATTGCTGCCCTTGAGGTAAAGGATACCGGACTTGTCTTTGGTCTGACTATTAGAGATGAGGCGCACACCCGGCAGCGCCAGAATGGTCATGTTGGACGCATCGGTGCTGATCTGGTCGTCGATAGTGAGGCTCTGGGTGATGATAATCACCTTGTCGCTCTTGAGGTTACTTTTTAAGGACGAAGCACTATTGACGAGCGTCGGACTGGCCGAACCACCACCGGTAACGGACGTACCTGCATAGCCCCAACTCTGTGAAGCACAATAGTTGACAGCAAGGAGCTGTCCACTCAAACAGACTAAACTGATCAAAAACAATAGACGTCTCATAGTTTTGCTAATGCTTTATTTTCTTTTTCGGTCATCTGTGCCTTGGTCTCCGGTGTCTTGTCGCCTTGACCGGTGAGGTGCAGAATGCCATGAATAAGTATGCGGTATAACTCGTTTTCAAAAGGTACACCAACCATCTCAGCGTTTGAGCGTACGGTGTCCATCGAGATGAAGATGTCGCCATTCAGGGTCGAAGCTGTCGAATAATCGAAGGTGATGATGTCGGTATAATAGTCGTGTCTCAGAAACTGCCGGTTTACCTCCAATTCCCGCTCGTCCGAACAGAAGATATAATGAATGTTTCCTATGGCAAAGCCATAATCTGCTGCCACTGCCCGGATCCAACGGCTTATTTTGCGCTGATCCAGCGCCGGCATAATACTATCTTCGACCGAAAAATATATCATTTTAACAGTAATTTTCTAAAATCACGGGATATATACTATTTATAGTATATATAGGGTGCACCGGGATACGACTTTGGTAGGATATAGATAGGTAATATCTCCTTCTTTAGTCTAACCAAAGAAAATCGGCGCGATGGCAAATGCCGCAATGGCTCCGGCCAAGTCAGCCAGCAGGCAACAAACGACCGCGTGTCCTGTATCTTTGATATTCACACTTCCGAAATACACGGCGAGGACATAAAACGTGGTGTCCGTTGTGCCCTGTAAGATGCAGCACAGGCGTCCGACCAAGCTGTCAGCGCCGTGAGCCGTCATGGCTTCGAGCATCAGTCCGCGCGCTCCGCTGCCGCTTAAGGGCTTCATCAGTGCCGTAGGAACAGCTCCAGCCAAGTCCGGATTGATACCGCAGGCGGCAAAACACCAGGCGATGCCGTTTTCCAGTAGTCCCATCGCACCGCTGGCACGGAACATGCCGACTGCCACCAGAATGGCGATGAGGTAAGGGATGATGCTTATTGCAGTCTGGAATCCACCTTTTGCCCCGTCAATAAAGGCATCATAGACATTGATCTTCTTGGCCATCGCCTGAATAACAAACCAACATATGACACCGAGCAGCAGGATAGCGGCTACGGCGGCTGAGACAACTGATAATGCGTGCGGGCTCAGCAATGTAGCGCCCCAGACCAACAGACCGACCAGCGCCGTAAGACCGATGAGCGTTCCTAACACCACCGGGTCTTTCATCTTGATCTTCTGCGCAATGCAGACGCAAATCAGTCCCACCAATGTTGCTACATATGTAGCAATGAGGATAGGCAGGAAGACGTCTGCAGGATTGGCCGCACCGAGTTGTGCGCGGTACGCCATGATAGTTGTCGGGATCAGCGTCAGACCGCTGGCGCCCAGCACAACGAACATAATCATCGCGTTGGAAGCCTTCGTCTTGTCGGTATTCAGTTCCTGCAGTTCACCCATCGCTTTCAGTCCCATCGGCGTAGCCGCATTATCGAGTCCGAGCATATTGGCGGCTACATTCATCAGCATCGATCCGAAAACAGGATGACCCTTTGGGATTTCCGGGAATATGCGACTGAAGAAGGGGTTGATGGCCTTGCCAAGTGTGTTCACGGCACCAGCTTTCTCGCCGATTTTCATGATTCCCATCCATAGAGACAGGACTCCGGTTAGACCCAGCGACAACTCAAAACCTGTTTTGGCATTCTCAAATGTAGAGTTGAGAATCGCGGAGAAGATATCCACGTTTCCATAACAGAAAGCTTGCACCAGACCCATCAAAACGGCAAGCAAAATGAGCGAAATCCAGATATAATTCAAAATCATGCTGCAAAATTACATTTTTTTTTGCATATGTGCAAGATTTTTTGTATTTTTGCACGATAAATGGCAAATAGTGGTAGTTTTCATAGAGTTTTGGCGTTTCTGAGGCACTTCTTTACGTCCTGGAATACGACCGGCGAAGGCATTCACTCGCCTTTTCTGTTTGAACTCGTGCGTTTCATTTTGCGTGACGAGAACAGTTATTATTGTTTTGCGGATATAGAGCGTCGTCGGGCCATGCTGTCGGCCTGTGAAGACATTCTGGATGTGGTCGATTACGGTTCGGCCGGTTCGCCTCAAGGTGTGCATGTCTCACGGCGTGTGTGTGCTATTGCGCAGACTCATCTGGAGAGTCCGAAAGTGGGACAGGCTTTGTTCCGCTTGGTCAACTTTCTCGGCAAACATGAGAACCGACCGCTTCAGATCCTGGAACTGGGCACGTCATTAGGTATCACTACGGCGTATCTGGCGGCGCCTGACAGTCGAAACTCGGTCATGACGATGGAAGGCAGCGAAGCGGTGCTGAATGTAGCCCAAGGTGTATGGAGAACGCTTCAGCTTGAGAACATCGAATGGGTGTGCGGTAATATCGATGACACCTTATCTAAACATGCGCGCGCGCAGATGGATGTGGCTTATGTGGATGCCAATCATACATATGAGGCAACGATGCGCTATGTGGGCTTCCTCTTGCCGCGAATGGCCGAGAAAGGTGTCATTGTGCTGGACGATATTCATTATTCGAAAGAGATGGAACGCGCATGGGAAGTGCTGAAAGCCGATGACCGTGTGAGCACTTCCATGGATCTGTATCATGTAGGGTTGCTTTTCGTGGATCCGCATTATTTGAAACGACATTATACTATCAGACTATGATTTATACGAAAACAGGAGACAAGGGCGAAACATCGCTGGCTAATGGTCAACGAGTATCCAAGACGGATGCGCGCATTGAGGCGTATGGCACGGTGGATGAACTCAATAGTTGGGTTGGCGCGTTGCGCGTGTTGGTCTCGGAACCGCAATTAGAGTGGGTGCAGAACAAACTCTTCAACCTCGGCGCCGAACTGAGTGAAGCGCCCGGTGAATGGATTAAGGCGGCTGACGTGCAGCAAGTCGAGCAATGGATAGATGCCATGCAGTCAGTCGTTCCGAAGCAGCATGCCTTTCTGCTTCCGGCAGGAAGCGAAGCGGTCACGCGGTGTCATGTGTGCCGCACCGTATGCCGTCGTGCCGAGCGGCGAATGATTGAGGCTCAAGCGAGTGAAACGGCCTTGCAGTTTGTCAACCGATTAAGCGATTATCTGTTTGTCCTTTCACGGTACGTCGCTTTTCGTCAAGGAGAGTCGGAAGAGGAGTGGAAGAAGGGTTGAAATGTGTAAAAATTGACGGATTTTGGTCGAAAAGTGTAAAAATTGACGAAAATTGTTAATATTTGGAAGATTTATTTGCATAAATCGAAGATTTTTACTACTTTTGCACGCTTTTTTGTTAAACGCGTATGTATTGGACATTAGAATTAGCATCGAGATTGGATGACGCGCCGTGGCCGGCGACAAAGGATGAGTTATTGGATTATGCCAATCGCGAGGGTCTTCCGTTAGAGGTAATTGAGAACTTGCGAGAGTTGGAAGGGGACGATGAGGAACAGTATGAGAGCATTTTGGACATATGGCCCGATTTCCCTACTAACGATGATGATTTCCTCTACAACGAGGAGGAGTATTGATTTTGTGAAACGATTAACTATTGTCCTATTCGGTCTATTGGCCGTGATGACTGCGAGTGCGCAGTTTGATCCGCAGATGGGGCAATATATGTATTTACCGACAGCGTATAATCCTGCGGCAGTGGGCGAAGGCGACTTGATGAAGGTGGCGGGAATGCACAGAATGCAGTATGTGGACATTTCCAACGCGCCGATGAGTACCTGGTTCAGTTTCAGTTCGCCGTTTGTTATTGGGAAGACGAGTCACGGTGCAGGAGTGAGGTTCCTGAACGACCGTTACGGATTATTCACTACTCAATCGCTTTACGCTCAATATGCGTACAGACAGAAATTAGGGAAAGGATATTTGAGCGTAGGTGTGGATCTGGGATTTGTCAATGTGGGTTTCAAAGGCGATTCGGTCAATCTCAGCAAGATGGGAGATGAGTACCACGATGCCAATGACCAAGCGATTCCGGTAGGTAGCAAGTCGGGAATGAAGTTCGACATGGGACTGGGCGTTTATTACAGCACTCCGACATGGTGGGTTGGCGCCAGTTACAGTCACTTGACGCAGCCGAAAGTCGATTGGAGTGACGGAGCGAGCGGAGTCGAACAGGTGGTTACATTGACCGGAACAATGTATGTGGCAGGCGGATACCACTTCAGATTGAAAAACTACCGTGAATGGGTGTTAACGCCGAGTGCGATGGTGATGACTGATTTCGCCAGTTGGGACGTGAACTTGACGTTAATGTGCGATTATAAAGACCGATACCGTTGGGGACTTGGCTATCGCATCATGGGTAGCGTAAACATATTGTTAGGAATAGATATTATCTCCGGCCTGCAGTTGGGTTACAGTTGCGAACTGCCGACTAATAAATTGCTACTGGAGAGTTATGGAAGTCACGAAATATATTTGGCCTATGGATTTGACATCCTGAAGCCGAAAAGGACGAACAAATATAAATCAATTAGATACTTGTAAGTATGAAAATCAGTAAGATTTTGCCATTAATCGCTTTGGCGTTTGTAGTGGCTAGTTGCAACAAACCGGCAGGAGAGCTCGTAGGAGCCAAAAAGTCGACTAATTTTAAGGAGGCTAATCCTTATGGTATGTTGTTTATCAAGAAGGGTAGTTTTATGATGGGTGCAAACACCCAGTCTGCTGTTTTTGAGCAGCCGGACAACGTGATCATGGTTACCGTGGACGCGTTCTGGATGGACGAAACAGAGATTACGAACAATGAGTACCATCAGTTTGTGGATTGGGTACGCGACTCCATCGCTTTGACCAACCTGATCGCTTCCGGTATGACGGATTATGCCATCCAGCCGAAGGATGAGGACTTTGATGAGGATAATTTCCGCATCAACTGGAGCAAGAAAGTGCCTTGGAAGAGCAAAGAAGAGGACGTGGTTGATGCATTGGCACCGATGTATTATTCGGACGGTCGATTCAACACCAACAACCTCCACTACCGCTACAACTGGGTGAATATGGACGAGGCGCTGCCGCAACGTAATAAATTCGATGTGGCAACCAGTACCTATCCTCCCGGAGCGACGGCACGTGTAGATACCTTCTGGGTAAACGCCAACAACGAAATCAAGGATTCGACGATTATCCGTCCGTTGCGTGAGCCGAAGGATCTGCTGACCGAGAAGATCGTATGTATCTATCCGGATACACTGGTTTGGGCACGTGATTTCCAGTTCTCGTATAATGACCCGTTGCTTCATATGTATTTCAAGCACCCGGGGTATTCTGAATATCCGGTTGTAGGTGTTACATGGGAGCAGGCTCATGCGTTCTGTAATTGGCGTACGAAACTGTTCAACATGCACTCGTCGATAGAAGTAAACGAATATCGTTTACCGTCTGAGGCTCAATGGGAGTATGCTGCACGTGGTGGTCGCAAGTTGGCGATGTATCCGTGGGGTAGCAACTATGCACGTGACGGCAAGGGTTGTTTCTTTGCTAACTTCAAGCCGTATCGTGGTGCTTACAACGATGATACCGGTACTACGACCATGAAGGTGGCTCAGTTCCGTCCGAATGACTTCGGTCTGTTCGATATGGCAGGTAACGTATCGGAGTGGACGAACTCTGCATACCAGAGTGCTGCGAACACGCATATCCATGATTTGAATCCGGACTACAGCTACATGGCTCGTAAGGCCGATCCGGACATCCTGAAACGTAAAGTCGTTAAGGGCGGTAGCTGGAAGGATATCAGCTATTTCATGCAGTGCGGAGTACGTACGTATGAGTATCAATATGAGAGCCGTCCGTATATCGGCTTCCGTTGCGTTCGCGCGTATATAGGCGAATAAAATAAAAGGTATATAAATTTTTTTAAAAGCAATATAACTATGGCTACAGAAAAAGCTGCAAATCAGGGTTTTGGTGCAAAATTCATGCATTGGTATGAGTCTTACAAAGGCAAAACCGTTGTAAACATCGTTTATTCGGCTGGTGCATCGGTCGTTATCGTCGGTGCGTTGTTTAAGATTCTTCACTGGCCGGGAGCAAGTCAAGTGCTGATGATCGGTATGTTTACCGAGGCATTCCTGTTCTTGATCGGTACATTGGAGCATCCACATCCGGAGTTCCACTGGGAGAACGTGTTCCCGCAATTGCTGGAGTACGGTACCAAGCCTGAATTATTGGAGGAGAAATCGCATCAACCTCGTCC
Source organism: Paludibacteraceae bacterium (assembly GCA_017507715.1). Lineage (GTDB taxonomy): Bacteria > Bacteroidota > Bacteroidia > Bacteroidales > Paludibacteraceae > Colicola. Next base: position 12,107 of record JAFWAK010000109.1, read on the forward strand.
TACGCTGTTAGGCGCAGGTGTAGCAGGTGCTCCTGCTGCAGCAACAACTGGTATGGCTACGCCGGGTGCAGAACCGGTTGCAGCTAAATCGCCGGCTCTCAAAGATGAGGATTTCAAAGCATTGAAGGACGGTATTGCTGATTTGGCTAAGACCGCTACACAGTTTGCTGAGTTGAGCAAGGTGGCTCAAAGCGGTGTCAAACTGAATGAGAAACTAGTTGCAGCCGAAGCAGCTACCACCGAGTACGCTGCCAAATTGGCTGCTGTAGGTCTGGCTACTGACAACCTGACCCAGGCAACGGGTGGTCTGTCCGGCGCTTATGCTCAGATTGGTGCTGACATGAAGAGCGTGGCAGAGGAGACCAAGGCATACAAGGCCGGTGTAGAAGAGGTAGGCAAGAACATTGCTTCGCTCAATAGCGTTTACGAGTTGCAACTGCAGGCTGTTAACGCTCAGATGGAGGCTCAAAAGAGTGCTGCCGCTGCCGCAAAAGAGGCTGCTGATGCACAAGTTGCATTCGCAACGGGTGCCAAGCAGTTGCAGAAGCAAGTGGCTGACCTCAACGGTATTTACGGTAGCATGCTGAATGCACTCGCATAAGGTATTTAATAGCAAATAGTTAATTAGAACAATACTAAAACACTTCAGCAATGGGTGGAGCAAAAAACTGTCCGGAAACCCCGAGACAAAAAATGATTGGTATGATGTACTTGGTGCTCACCGCCATGTTGGCCTTGAACGTAAGTACAGATATCCTCAATGGTTTTACATTGGTGGACAACAGCCTGCACTCCTCTATTGAAGCATCGAACACGCGTAATGCCAAACTCTATAACGACTTCAAGGCGGCTAATGCCGATAACCCAGAGAAGACGCAAGAGTGGTTCGATAAAGCAGTAGAAGTTCAGAAACGTGCGGACTCGCTCTTCAATTATATCCAGGATTTCAAGGAGCATATCGCCATGCTGGCTGACAGCAAGAAGAAAGTGGAGGAGTTGAAAGCTCAAGGTATTGATCCGACGAGACATATCGAGGGTAACTCCAACCTGGATGTAACGGCGCAATATGCCATCAATGAGAAGAATGGTATTATCTTGAAAGAGATTGTAGCATACTATCGTGATTATGCGGCAGGTTTGGCTGATCAGGACGCTGAGTTGCGTAATGCAATTCTCCAGAACCTGGCAACCGAGCGTGGCTGGAACTCGCACGAGAAGGATTCCTGCGACTGGGAAATAGCAATCTTTGAAGGTATGCCTGTAGGCGCATCGATCACTATCTTGACAAAGATGCAGAATGACGTTCGTCAGACAGAGAGTCAGTTGATTCAATACTTGATGGATCGTACGGACGCGGGTGACCTGCGCGTAAATAAACTGAACGCGTACGTGATCCCGAATTCGAACTACGTTATTCGAGGCGGTAAGTACACGGCGCAAATCATCTTGGCAGCTGTGGACTCGACGCAACGTCCTGAGTATTACATTGAGGGTCAACGCATCAACGACCAAGGTATCTATGAAGTAGCCGCTTCGGGTGTAGGTCTGAAGAAATATTCGGGTTGGATTGCTTATCAGAACCCGGCATCGGGTGAGATGGAGAACCTGCCGTTCTCGAGCGAGTATAGCGTAGGCGAGCCGGCTGTGACCATTTCGAATACCGACCTCAACATCATGTATCGTGGTTATGACAACAAGTTCTCGATCTCTGTACCGGGTGTGTCGAATGACAAGGTCAAAGTGAGCGTAAACGGCGCAGCTGTTCGTCAGCAAGGTGGTCTGTGGATTATCAAGCCGGGCGACGGTGCAAAGAACGTTACGATCTCTGTATCTGCTGAACTCGACGGCCGTATGCAGCCCATGGGTAGTAAGGAATACCGCGTTAAGGCGCTGCCGAAGCCGGGTGCTTACTTCAAATCGGGTGAGAACGAGTACAATGGTGATAAGGCTATTCCACGTAGTGGATTGCTCAATCCGGGTGCTACGGTGATTGCATCGTACGGTCCTGACGGTCTGTTAGACCTGCCGTTCCAGATTTCCGGTTTCCGTGCAAACATCAACGGTGTCTACTTGGAGTCGCGCGGCAACAAGTTCACCCGTGAGCAGTTGGATCGTCTGAGCAAGCTCAAACCGGGTAACTCGGTCATCATCACGGATATCCGTGCCAAAGGTCCGGACGGTAAGGAAATTCGCTTGTCGCCGATACCTTTAACTCTGAATTAATAGCATAAAAGTATGATAAAGAAAATTAGTATTATCGCATGTTTGATGCTGGGCGTTATTACCGCTCAAGCACAGCATAAGGTTATCTCGTTCTTCGACGAGATGGGTAGCGCACGCATTCAGACGGAGGAGTTCTCTCAAGCGCATGATACCATCGTGATGGTGGACCATCGTATTGACGATGTGATCTGGTCGCGTTATGTATATCGTATCATTGATATGCGTTACAAACAGAACTACCAGCTCTATTTCCCGACGAAGTCGGATGATGCGGACTATCGTAACTTATTCAAAGTGATTGCTGATGCCGTAGTGGACGGTCTGCCTATCTATGAGAAGAACATGGAGACCATCAAACCGGACTTCAAGCAGGAGCCTTTGGCTAAGGAGATGATCCCGATGATGTTCATGGCAGATGATCCTACCGCAGACTATTCGGACGATCCTACCCACTTTGACATCACGGCATCCGACGCTATGCTCATTCACTACGATAGTATCACGGATGAACTGTCCGGTCATTTCTATCGTTTTGAACCGATTGTGAAGAACCAGTTGAAATACCTGATTCAGGAAGTGGTATTCTTCGACAAGCACACGTCCCGTCTGCATACGAAGATTATGGGTATCGCTCCGCTTCAGGCTGACCTGATTACGACCCGTGACAGTTCGAATGTCATGGCTTCGCTTCGTGAGTCGATCATGTTCTGGATTCCGTTCGACAAACTGCGTCCGTACATGGCTATGCAGTATGCAATCCCGAACCGCAACGAGGTAAAACGTGTAACGTTCGACGAGTTCTTCCAGAAACGTCTCTTCACGTCGTATATCGTAGGTGAGGGTAACATGTATAACCGTTGGATTCCTGATTACGCACGTACGGAGGAAGAGGTGAAGAAAGAGCAAGCCCGTATCGCAACGGAATTGCTTAACTTTGAGCAAGATCTCTGGGAATATTAATGCGGAAACATCGATTTCGTAATTCATACCTGATTTCCGCCGTCAGCGTTTCGCTGGTGTTATGCCTTATAGGCTTGGAATGTGTGCTCCTGCTGTCAGCAGGGGCACTTGTTACACGCATGCGCGAGAATATCACGCTCACAGCAGTGCTCTCTTCGGATATAGACAGCACGCAATGCGCACGTCTGGAAGCTATTCTGGACTCGGGTGACAAGTGCAGTAGTTATACGTTCGTCTCTGCGCAGCAGGCATTGGAGGAGCATATCCGTTCCTTGGGCGAGGATCCCAGTACGTTCCTTGGCTTCAATCCGCTGTCTGCCAGTTATGAGATTCATCCGACGGATGCATACAGTGATGCAGACAGTCTGGCGGTGATTGCCGGACAATTGGAGGCGTTGCCGTATGTAACGGAGGTGATCTATCCGCGCGACTTAGCTGACCTGATGAGCAGCAACGTGCATGACTTCTCGCTGATTCTGCTGGCTGTGGCTTTGGCGTTGTTGCTGGTGTCGCTGGTGCTCATTGTCAATACCATTCGTCTGCAGATTTATTCCAAACGGTTTATCATCAATACGATGACTCTGGTGGGTGCCACCTCCTGGGTGACACGCCGTCCGTTCGTGTTGCGTAACATGCTGATGGGCTTCATTGCCGGTATTGTAGCGTTGGGTATCCTCAGTGCGATGGTCTATTATATGGAGCGGACTTTAGGCTTGATGCTCTTCCCCTTGACTTGGCAGAATGTTGCTTTTGTCTCGACCATCGTACTATGCTCGGGGCTACTGATCACACTCTTTGCTTCGCTTATCGCGACCGGCAAATATATCCGCATGGACAATAACTCGCTTTACGAGATTTAACATTTATGAAACATACATTACCGAAACTCAACCTCATCCTTATTGCCGTTTGTGTGGTTATTATAGTGATAGGTTTTGCCTTGATGGCCGGTGAGCCATCGGGCGAGGTGTACAATCCCGATATCTTCTCTTTCCGCCGTATCACGGTCGGACCGATGATTGCTCTTTTCGGCTTTGTGGCTATGCTGTTCGCTATTCTTTTCCGCGGTAAGAAGAAATGAGTTGGTTAGAGGCACTCATATTAGGCATTGTACAGGGACTCACTGAGTTCCTGCCTGTCTCTTCATCCGGCCATCTGGAGATAGGTCACGCCTTGTTAGGTACTTCCGGAGAAGAGAACCTGACTTTTGCCGTTATCGTGCATGCGGCTACCGTGCTGTCCACTATGGTTATCTTATGGCATGAGGTGTCGCAGCTCTTCAAAGGCACGTTTACCACCCTCCAATGGAATGCAGAGAAAGATTATGTGGCGAAGATTCTGGTGTCCATGATTCCTGTCTTTATCGTCGGCATGTTCTTCAAGGACCAAGTGGAAGCGTTCTTCGGTAACGGTCTGCTGCTGGTCGGCATCTGTCTTCTCATCACGGCGGCTCTGCTGGCTTTGAGCGAGTGGCTGCAGAAGAAACGTCAGACTGCCGGTCATGAGGTGGGTTATAAGGATGCAATCATCATCGGTATAGCACAAGCCTGTGCCGTACTGCCGGGTCTCAGTCGCTCGGGAACGACCATTGCTACCGGTCTGCTATGCGGCGTAAAGAAAGAGAGCGTGGCGCAGTTCTCGTTCCTGATGGTGCTCATCCCTATTTTAGGCGAAGCCTTTTTGGACTTGCTCAAACTGCTGCAAGGTGAGTTGACCAGTTCGCTGGGTCTTGTGCCGGCTGTCGTAGGTTTCGTGGCGGCGTTCGCTACGGGCTGTTTTGCCTGCCGTTTCATGATAGAGATTGTTCGCCGTCAACGTCTGGTATGGTTCGCTCTATACTGCGCAATCGTAGGAACCATTGCTATCATAACGACTGTTTGCTGAGATGTGGGATTTTAAGCAAGGCGAAGTGCTGGCGTTCGATAAACCCTTGCATTGGACGTCCTTCGATTTGGTGGCTAAGGTTCGGTGGAACTTATGCCGCAAGTTAGGGACGAAGAAACTGAAAGTAGGTCATACGGGCACCTTAGACCCGTTAGCGACAGGAGTGGTTATCATATGTACGGGACGCAAGACCAAACTGATTGACCAACTCCAATATGACGTCAAGGAATATATAGCCACGCTGCAGTTAGGTGCGACGACACCCTCCTATGACTTGGAGAAAGAAATCGACGCCACCTATCCGACAGAGCATATTACGCGCGAACTGATTGACCGGACGATTCCGCTCTTCTTGGGCGAACAATGGCAAGTGCCGCCGATGTTCTCCGCCGTGCAGATCAACGGCAAGCGAGCCTACCAATTAGCGCGGAAAGGCGAGAGCGTGGAACTCAAGCCAAAACTGCTGGTCATCGACGAGATAGAAGTGCTGGCTTTTGATGAAGCGCAAATGCAACTGACCATCCGCGTCGTATGCTCGAAAGGAACGTATATCCGCGCTTTGGCACGAGATATCGGAGAGAGACTGAACTCCGGCGCCCATCTGATAGCCTTACGCCGCACCCGAGTCGGCAACACACGCGTCAAAGACTGCTATGCGATAGAACAATTTTTGGAACAACTCAAAGACTACGAACCGGAGAGTCATTCGAGTGAAACAAGATAAGAATATGTACAAGTCCAATGATATGAGACTGTGTCAGTTTAAGTTTAAACTGCCAGAAGAATTAATCGCTCAATACCCTGCGCCGTACCGCGATGAGGCACGACTGATGGTACTGCACCGCAAGTCAGGCGAGATAGAGCATGTGAGCATGCCGGAGTTAGTCAACTATTTTGACGAAGGCGACCTGTTTGTGTTCAATGACACGAAGGTCTTTCCGGCACGTCTGTGGGGCCATAAGGAGAAGACGAACGCCTTGATAGAGGTGTTCCTGCTGCGCGAACTGAATCATAAGACCCGTTATTGGGACGTGCTTGTGGAGCCGGCTCGTAAGATTCGTATCGGAAACAAGATCACGTTTGAGGACGACCCGTCTATCGTGGCAGAGGTTATAGATAATACCACCAGCCGCGGCCGTACGTTCCGTTTCCTGACGGATTATGAGAATGAAGAGTTCGTGCCGCATCTCTATGATCTGGGAAGCGCTCCGCTGCCCAAATATATCCGTCGTCCGATGGATGCGGAGACTATGGAGAAATATGTGGAGATATTCCATGACCAGCCGGTTCGTGAGATGGATACCGAGCGTTATCAGACTATCTTCGCTGAGAAAATCGGTGCCGTAGCTGCGCCTGCAGCCGGTCTGCATTTCTCCAAACAACTGCTCAAACGTATGGAGATCCACGGTATCGATACCACGTTCATGACCAGTCATATCTCGCTGGGTATCTTCAAGGATATAGACGTGGAGGACTTGACCAAGAATAAGATGGAGTCCGAGCAGATTATTCTGCCGGAGGCCATGGCGCAGGCGGTCAACAAGGCTCATGAGGGCCAGAAGCGTGTCTGCGCGGTTGGTACGGAAATCATGCGCGCTATGGAGCATGTTGCCGGCACGAACGGCCAACTCAAGGCTTATGACGGCTGGACGAACAAGTTCATCTTCCCGCCGTATGACTTCTCGGTAGCCAATAGTTTCTTCGTGAACTTCTATATGCCGCAGTCAAGCCAGATGCTCATGGTAGCTGCTTTTGCAGGCTATGAGAACACGATGAAGGCATACGAGATAGCCGTCAAAGAAGGTTACCGTTTCGGTGACTACGGAGATGCGATGTTAATTGTCGATTGATGAATGTACGAATAGACCCATCTTGGCAACGCGTGTTACAACCGGAGTTTGACAAGCCTTATTTCGAACTCCTGACTTCGTATGTTCGTTCCCAATATCAGACCCGTCGGTGCTTCCCTCCGGCCGGTCTGATTTTTAATGCCTTCGACTCATGCCCGTTCGACAAGGTCCGCGTGGTCATCATCGGCCAGGACCCGTATCATGAGGATGGTCAGGCGATGGGACTGAGTTTCTCGGTGCCCGAAGGCGTACAGATCCCGCCGTCGCTCGTGAATATCTACAAGGAGATTCATCGTGACCTCGGCAAGCCTATTCCTAACTCCGGAGACTTGCGCCGTTGGGCGCAACAAGGTGTGCTGCTGCTAAACGCCACGCTGACAGTAGAGGCTCATAAGGCCGGCAGCCATCAAGGCAAAGGATGGGAAGAACTGACCGATGCGGCTATTGCGGCGCTCAATCGCGAACGCGAACATCTGGTCTTCATGCTCTGGGGATCGTATGCCCAGCGCAAAGGACAGTTCATTGACCGTCACAAACATCTGGTCTTGCAGACCTCGCATCCTTCGCCATTGTCTGTATATCGTGGCTTCGACGGTTGCGGGCATTTCAGCGCAGCGAATAACTATCTGCTCAATCACGGCTTACAACCTATCGACTGGTAATATGAAAAAACTGCTTCTCATAGATGCTTACGCGATGATTTTTCGCGCTTACTACGCCTTTATCCGTGCGCCGCGCATGAATAGCAAAGGCGAGAACACCTCGGCTATCTTCGGCTTTGCCATCACGCTGGACGACCTGATTCGTAAGATCAATCCTACGCATGTCGGCGTGGCTTTTGACCCGGCCGGCGGTACCTTCCGTCATGAGGCGTATGAGCAATACAAGGCGCAAAGGCCGGAGACACCGGAAGATATCCGTAAGGCGGTGCCGGTCATCAAACGACTGTTAGAAGCGATGAATATACCGGTACTCGAAGTGCCGGGCTTTGAGGCAGACGACGTTATCGGTACGCTCTCGCAACAAGGCGAACAAGCGGGCTATGAGGTGTACATGGCTACGCCGGACAAGGACTACGGTCAACTCGTATCCGACCGTGTGTTCATGTATCGGCCGCGCCACACAGGCGGTTTCGAACTGATGGGACCCAAAGAGGTGTGCGAGAAATACGGTCTTCAGAGCAAGGAACAGGTGATTGACCTGTTAGGACTCATGGGAGACACGAGTGATAACATCCCCGGTTGTAAGGGAGTGGGGGAGAAGACCGCTGTGGCGCTACTGCAGCAGTTCGGCTCAATAGATAACATGCTGGCTCATACGGATGAGATCAAAGGTGCACTCCGCACCAAAGTGGAGAGCCAAGTGGAAGAGATCAAGTTCTCACGCTTCCTGGCTACCATCCGCACAGACGTCCCTATCACGCTGGATGAGGACCTGCTGGCCAAGAAAGAACCGGATATAGAAGCCCTCACAGCACTCTATCGTGAGTTGGAGTTCAATACCCTGCTGCGCAAACTTCCGCAGACGGCTAACGCTGTTCCTGCTGCGCCTGTAGCTCCGAGTGCTCCGAAGAAAACCAAACCCGCCGATCCGGGACAGTTGGACCTTTTCGGCGAGTTGCAGGAAGTGCCTGCGCAACCCGAAACACCTATGTTCGACACCGTCGAGAATCGACTCTGCCAGTACTTGCTCAATCCCGAAGTGGCCTTCAATCCATATAAGGAACCTGATTGGAATGCGCTCAAGGCCGATGTCGACTTATGGAATCTGTATAACGAGGTGGAACTGCCTCTCGTGCCTATCCTGCGTGAGATGGAAGCAGCCGGTGTGCGGGTGGATGTAACCAAGCTCAAAGAGGCGGAGACGACGCTTAATGAAGAACTGAGCGCGTTGGAGCAGCGGATATACGAACTGGCAGGCGAGACGTTTAATATCAATAGTCCGCGACAAGTGGGCGAACTGCTCTTCGAGAAACTCAAACTGGACGCCAAGGCCAAGAAGTCCAGAACGGGACAGTATTCCACATCAGAGGAAGTGTTGGTTACCTTAAAGGAGAAACATCCGATTGTGGGAGCCATTTTGGATTATCGCGAACTGAAGAAACTGGTCACTACCTATATCTCCGCTCTCCCTGAATATATAGCCTCAGACGGTAAGATTCATACGACTTATAACCAAACGGTGACTGCTACCGGACGTTTGTCAAGCAGCAACCCGAACCTGCAGAACCTGCCTATCCGTTCGGAGCGCGGACGTCTCATCCGCGAGGCTGTCATTCCCGATGAGGGCTGTATGTTCCTCAGCGCCGACTATAGCCAGATAGAGTTGCGTCTGATGGCGCATTTCAGTCAGGACGAACATATGTTGGCGGCTTTCCGTTCCGGTCAGGATATCCATGCGGCTACAGCTGCGCGTATATACGGCCTGCCTATCGAGCAGATCACCAAAGATCAGCGCCGCAAGGCTAAAACAGCCAATTTCGGTATTATCTACGGCATATCGGCATTCGGTCTGGCGCAGCAACTCGACTGTTCCCGCACGGAGGCCAAGCAACTCATAGACGACTATTTCGCAGCCTTCCCGCGTGTCATCAGTTATATCGAAAGCCAGAAAGAACTGGCACGTCAGCGTGGCTATGCCGAGACACTCTTCGGTCGTAAGCGTTACTTGCCGGATATTCATTCGCAGAATGCCACCGTGCGTTCGTTTGCAGAGCGTAATGCCGTGAATGCACCTATCCAGGGAACCGCTGCCGATATTATCAAGATGGCGATGGTGTCTATCCACCGCCGCCTGAAAGAGGAGCACCTCAAGGCGCAGATGACGATGCAGGTACATGATGAATTGAATTTCAATGTTCCGTTTAACGAGGTGGACCGTGTGCGCGAGATCGTTGTGAACGAGATGCAAAATGCGGTGCATTTGTCTATCCCGTTAGTTGCCGAATGTGGCGTAGGAGAAAACTGGCTGGAAGCGCATTAAAATAACAAATAACCAATTACCAATGTTAAAATTATTTTTAATTTTAACGATTCGCGTCCTTTGTATCGGAAACAGCTTCTCATGGGATGCAGTGGAGCAGGAGTTAGTACCGCTCTGTGCTGATAAAGGCGTAGAAGTGGAGATTCATAACCTCTACTATGGAGGATGCTCTTTGCAGCAGCATGCCCAGTTCTTGCTGCGTGATACAGCCGCGTATTCGCATCGCGTGTGCACGAATGCTGAACCACGTTTGGTAAAAGATACGATTTCGCTCAGACAGGCTTTACGCGACGGTAAGTATGATTATATATCGCTACAGCAGGCCAGTCATGACAGCGGTGTCAGGAATACGTATGAGCCTTGGCTCTCCTTATTAATAGATAGCGTGCGCGCGTATCAGCCGGACGCACAACTATGTTGGATGGAGACCTGGGCGTATAGTCAAGATGCCACGCATCCTGCCTATCCACGTTACCATAATGACCAGCAGGAGATGTATGACAGTATTCAGGCTTGCCTAAAATCCGAAATCATAAATCATAAATCAAAAATGCTTTTGATTCCGTGTGGTACTGCCATTCAAATGGCACGCCAGACGAAATTGGGAGATACCATGTGTCGCGACGGATATCATCTCAACTATACCTATGGACGCTATACGGCGGCTTGCGTGTGGTATGAGATTTTGACCGGAAAAGATGTTCGTTGTAATACGTATAAGAATGAGCAAATGACCAAAGCGCAACGCAAAATGGCACAAAAAGCAGCCCATCGGGCGGTCATGAAGTAAGAAAATGCACTTTTTTTGCATTTTTTTGTGAAAATATTTGGTCATATCAAAAAAAAGCAGTACTTTTGCACCCGCTTTTGAAAAGCAGACTACTTGGTGCGGTAGTTCAGTTGGTTAGAATACCGGCCTGTCACGCCGTAGGTCGCGAGTTCGAGTCTCGTCCGCACCGC
>JAFWAK010000110.1 GCA_017507715.1 Paludibacteraceae bacterium
CCATCCTACAAACTCTGAGCGATTTTAATATCTGGTCCATCACATTCCGCATCCTGCTGGCCACCGTGATCGGCGGCTGCATCGGCTCCGAACGCGGCCGCCACGGCCGGGCCGCCGGAGTTATCATGACAGGTGATATAACTTACATGCTGCATCGGTTCGCCGCTCCACTCCGGACAAGCGATAAGACCGTTCATGAGGGCTTGTTTGGCTGCTGCGTTGCCGGAAGCGAAACCGCGCTCATGATCAAAGGGCGAACCGATAAGGGCATTACGGATATCATCGCTGAAGGCTCCTACACGCGGTATCTTATAGGTCCATTGCTTCATAGCGAGGTCCTCGTACGGATAGGCAGGACTCATCGCAGCCCATCCCTCACCATAGGTGAGGATAGTCGGGTCGATCTCATCCAGCGCCGCACGGATCTGACGCATGGTCTCCTGGTCATGGATACCCATGAGGTCAAAACGGAAGCCGTCAATATGGTATTCGCGCGCCCAGTAGCAAACGGACTGAATCATGAACTGACGCATCATCTCATGATCTGAAGCCGTCTCGTTGCCGCAACCCGAACCGTTGGCGTACGTGCCGTCTTCGTTCATGCGGTAGAAATACTGCGGCACGACGCGTCCGAGGGCACAACCCATGGCGTCATAGGTATGATTATAGACAACATCCATGATGACGCGAATGCCGGCCTTATGGAGCGCCTGGACCATCATCTTCGCTTCGCGAATACGGCAAGCCGGATCGTACGGATTCGTGGAATAGCCGCCATCCGGCACATTGTAGTTCACCGGATCATAACCCCAGTTATAGCGGTTCTGGTCGAGTTTTGTCTCGTCGATGGAGCCGTAGTCAAACATCGGCAGGATCTGCAGATGCGTGATACCCAACTCCTTGAGGTGGTCGATACCAGAAGGCAGTCCGTCAATGGTCGTGGTGCCTTCTTCGGTGAGTGCCAGGAACTTACCTTTATTCGCAATACCGGACTTATCCATCGTGAAGTCGCGCAGATGGGTCTCGTAGACGATGATGTCTGTCGGGTCCGGTATAGCAGGACGTACGTCCTTGTCCCAGTTTTCGGGGTTGGTAGTGTTGAGGTCGATGATAGCAGCACGCTGACCGTTGACGCTCACAGCCTTGGCGAAGATACCCGGAGATTCCAATCCCCACTCGCCGTTCTGGAACGAACGGACTGTATAGAACTTACCGGCCAGATCGCCTTTGACGGTTGCGGTCCAGAAGTCATTGTCGATTTTCTTAAGAGCAACGGTTTCACCTACCGGGCTGTCCGCCTCATCATAAATGAGCACCTCCATCTGCTCGGCCAGATTTGACCAGAAAGCAAATTGCGTTTTAGACGGAGTGTAGATACATTCGTCTTCGAGTTTGGGTTGTTTGGCAGTGCACGCCAGTAATGCCATAGAAAGCATAAGGATAATGGATTTTTTCATATATCAGATTACCGGTTAATTAGTTATTCGGAGCATAATTGATCAGATCGCCGTTAAGGAAACTGTCATAGGCAGTCATATCGATGAGTCCGTGTCCGCTGAGATTAAAGAGGATGACCTTGGGTTCACCGGTCTCGATGCAACGCTTGGCCTCGCGGATGGTTGCCGCAATCGCGTGACAACTCTCCGGAGCGGGGATGATACCTTCGGTGCGTGCAAAGAGCAGACCGGCATCGAAAGACTCCAGTTGGGGGATATCCATGCCGCGCATGTAGCCGTCCTTGAGCAGTTGGCTGACGATCGTTCCGGCGCCGTGGTAGCGCAGGCCACCGGCGTGGATATTGGCGGGTTTGAAGTCATGTCCGAGGGTGTACATCGGAAGCAGCGGGGTGTAGCCGGCCGCATCACCGAAGTCGTACTCGAACTTACCTTTGGTCAGCTTGGGGCACGAAGCGGGTTCCGCGGCAATGAAATCGATTTTCTTCTCTCCGCGCAGTTGATGGCGCATAAAGGGGAAAGCGAGTCCACCGAAGTTACTTCCGCCACCGAAGCAGGCGATGATCGTATCGGGATACTCACCGGCTTTCTCCATCTGTTTCTCTGCCTCGAGGCCGATAACGGTCTGATGCAGCGAGACGTGGTTCATGACGGAGCCGAGTGTGTATTTGCAGTTGGGGGTAGTAGTTGCCAGTTCGACGGCCTCTGAGATAGCGGTACCGAGTGAACCGGGGTGGTTGGGATCGGCGGTGATGATATCCTTTCCTGCGCGTGTGGACATAGACGGAGAGCCGGTGACCGTCGCACCAAAGGTGCGCATGATCGAACTACGGTAGGGTTTCTGCTGCATGGATATCTTCACCTGATAGACGGCGCACTCGAGGCCAAAGGTCTTGGCGGCATAACTGAGTGCTGCGCCCCACTGTCCGGCACCGGTCTCGGTGGTGACGTTGGTGACTCCTTCCTGTTTGCAGTAGTAACATTGCGGGATGGCGGAGTTGAGTTTATGCGAGCCCAGCGGGTTGACACTCTCGTTCTTGAAGTATATATGCGCAGGCGTACCTAATGCTTGTTCTAGCGCGTAGGCGCGCACGAGAGGGGTAGAACGGTAGTACCGATAGCGACGCTGTACCTCTTCGGGGATATCTATCCAAGCGTGCTCGGTATCGAGTTCTTGTTTGGCACACTCATTGGCGAAGATATGAGACAAGTCGTCGGCTGTAAGCGGCTGACGGGTCTTCGGATCCAAGAGAGGTAAGGGCTTATTGACCATCTCTGCCTGGATATTGTACCATTGATGAGGCAGTTCGTCCTCCGTCAAAAAAAATCGTTTTTGCTCTTTCATAATTGCATTTTCATAAAACCGGCACAAAATTACAAAAATATTTGCATATATCAAAATTTTTTTGTATCTTTGCAGAAAATTTAAAGCAACTATGAAAGTTCAGTGGGCAGGATTGATAGATGATTTTAGAGGACATGTGGATAAGCACCATTATGCACGGCATATACCCGGAAATTGTGATGAGGCGGCTATATGCAACAAGCCGGAATTGAGTAAGAAAACGAAGAAAAAGAAAGCTGCTCATCCGACCTGCAAGAGTTTTGGCAATTATATTGCGGAGAGTAAGGCGATATTGCACGATCCGGCACGCAGGGCGATATGGCAGGCGAAGTATGACGAGACATTATACCGCGCGAAGAAATGGGGTAAGCCGGCTTACGGACGTTTGTGCGACTTTGTAAGGCACGAAGTGAGTGTAGCGCTGAAAGAAGGAAGGGAGATAGAATAGAGACAAGTTAAGAGTTAAGAGTTAAAAGTTAAGAGATAAGAGTAAAGAGAGGGTGCTCAGGTTGCGGCAAGCAACCATTGAGCACCCTTTCAGCATCCATTGAGCATCCATTGGGACAAGGTGGAAAGCAGGTGGAGAGCAGGCGGAAGAGAAGAAAAATGCCCGAGGGATTGGCTCGGGCGTTAAGATTAAGTATTTGTCACAACTATTCAACTGGAACAGCAGCACGCCAAACGCTATCTGGGACGCCAGTTACTTGCATGGAAAGTGTGCGAGAAGCATGTATTGCATTCAAATCTGGTTCAACAGCTGGTTTGTATAACATGTTAACATTATACGTACCTGTATTATTAAAAAAATGCTCACCATCTCCAATCATGATTGCAATTCCAGAATCATATCCCCAGTCGTACCATATATCGGGAGCGACAAAAGAAGGCGTAGATGTACTACGTATCTCTACTTTATTGTTGTCGTATTTGTCGTTGACAACTTCTCGATACTCAAACGAAAGTGTGAGGTTTGTTAGGTCTGCAACTTGTTTCTTTTCACAAGATGAAAATACAAATGCAACGACGCAGAATGTAAAAGTTAACAGTTTTTTCATAATGTTAAATTTTTAAAGATTATAATAATTATTTATGTATTCACACTACAAAAACGTGAGCCAACTGCTATCGGTTCATTCGGGCTACCACACCCCCATCTTCCAATATGCAGACGACCCACGTATATAACGCGAGCGCCTTGCATTATTCTTGGAAAGATGGTTTTCAATGTGGTAGATTGAATGAATCCTCAAATAAAGCAAACGCTTTAAATCAATATGTCATATCAGTCCTTTCGGAAAGACGGTGCAAAATTACAACAAATTTTTCATATATGCAAATAAAAATGAAAAAAACATGCTCACACAGAATCATTCCCAGCAAGACAAACGAAGTAATCGCGCAATCTAAGCGAGAAAAGAAACGGTGGGGCTACGTCCGCATTGAGACCGAGCGGGCGGGACGGTGTTTTCTATCCGCCAAGCTTGGACGGATGCAAGAGAAAAACAACGGACGCGAAGGGCGAAGTAGTCGTTCGAGCGAAGCGAGATAAGAATAATGCCCGGGCGTGGAGAACGGGCGGCAAAGGACTAATCCGCCTATGTCCGAGCCAAGGGGAAGAAAGGCGAATACAATTCGCCTGAAAGGAACGAACACGATAGCCGGCATAGAATGCCGGGGAAAAGGAACGGAGGGAAATGTACGGAGAGAAAACCACCTCACAGGCGGGACAAAGGGAAGGAAGAGCGGGCAATCAGATTGCCATGAAAAAGAAGAAAGAAAGACGCGGATACAATCCGCGGGAATAAACATACCTAAATAGACAAATAGAGATAGCAAAAAGAAGAAAAAAACGCAAAAAAACGTATTTTCTTTAGAAAATATTTGCAGGAATGAAAAAAATGTAGTACTTTTGCAGGCTTTTTCGCGTGAACGCGCGAGAATGGAAAGAAATCTAGATAACTAGAATACTAGGAAACTAGGAGACTAGGGAACTAGAAAATTTATTATTAACTATTTAAAAACAACAATTTACTAAACAATGGTAAATCATTATGAAACTGCCTTCGTTTTAACTCCCGTTTTGTCTGAACCGCAGACGAAGGAGGCAGTAGAAAAATTCGAGAATCTTCTCACGCAGAATGGCGGTACCATCCTGAACCGTGAGGAGTGGGGTCTCAAGCAACTTGCTTACCCTATCCAAGGTAAAAATTCGGGTTTCTATTTCATTCTTCAGTTTGATGCAGAGCCCGCAGTAATCGCTACCCTCGAGACCGAGTTCCGTCGTGACGAGCGCATCATCCGCTTCCTGACGACCCGTCTTGACAAGTACGCATTTGAGTACGCCGAGAAGCGTCGTAACAATTTTAAGAAAGAGGAGGCTTAATCATGGCACAGAATGACGAGATTCGCTATCTGACTCCGCAAGGTTCGGATCAGAAGAAGAAAAAGTACTGCCGTTTCAAAAAGAGCGGTATCAAGTACATCGATTACAAGGATCCTGAGTTCCTCAAGAAGTTCCTCAACGAGCAAGGCAAGATTCTTCCGCGCCGTATCACCGGTACTTCGCTGAAGTTCCAACGCAAAGTTGCTCAGGCCGTTAAGAAAGCACGCCACTTGGCTTTGCTGCCTTACGTAACGGATATGATGAAGTAATTAACCCATTAAAGTAGAAAGGAAAGAACATGGAAGTAATTCTTATTCAAGACCTGGCTAATCTGGGTTTCAAGAACGACATTGTAAAAGTACGTGACGGCTACGGACGCAACTACCTGCTGCCGCAGAAGATTGCCATCATCGCCAACGAGAGCAACAAGAAGCAACTGGCTGAGAACCTGAAACAACAGGCTCACAAGGCTGCTAAGCTGCTGGCTGACGCACAGGCACTGGAGGCTAAACTCGCAGAGACCGTAATCGAGGTTAAAGTAAAAGCAAACGAGGACGGTAAGATCTTCGGTACTGTTACCACCCAAAACATCGCTGACGCGCTCAAGGCACAAGAGATCATCATCGACAAGAAGGTGATCACCATCGCAGAGCCGATCAAGGAGGTTGGTGAGCATACCGCACAGGCTCGTCTCCACCGCGAGGTAAAGGCTGAGATTAAGCTGAATGTAGTAGCTGAGTAATTAATTTTAGATTTAAGATTTCAAATTTCAAATTTTAAAGATTATGAAACAAGGAATTCATCCTGATAACTACCGCGTAGTAGTTTTCAAAGATATGTCTGACGGTACTCAGTTCTTCAGCCGCTCTACAGCCGCTACCAAGGACACGATCGAAATCGACGGTGTTAAGTATCCGCTTATCAAGCTCGAGATCTCGAACACGAGTCACCCGTTCTACACCGGTAAATCGAAACTGGTGGACACCGCCGGACGCGTGGACAAGTTCATGTCCCGCTATGGCAACCGTACTCGCAAGTAATGCGACGAATGATAAGGGCGGGCTATTGTGCTCGCCCTTATTATATTTATGATTTGAGATTTATGATTTAAGAATTTTAATATTATGAAAAACGCACATCTATGGAAGGCATTAGGCCGCAATTTTATTATCTCGATTATTCTATTCGGAGCGCTGTTAGGTCTCCTGTGGCTGGCGGAAATGATTTTCCCGTCGGTAACCTTGTTGAAATGGCATGACCCGGCATGGGTGGTCGGTATTCCCGCTTCCATCATCGGCGTGGCTTATATCCTCACCGTGCGCGACCCGCAGAACTATACGGGTTTCTACGCCGGTATTATCATGTCTATCCTGCTGGGTATCCAGTTTATCCTGCAGGGTGGCTACGACAGCGCGTTCCTGTTCTTCATCATCTTCATCCCATTCCAGATGATGTCGATATACAAATGGAGCCGCAGCAAAGACGATGGCGGTGCAAGTTTCGAGCCGAAGTTCCTCGATACGCCGCGTCTGATCATGTCCATCGCGATGATGATTGTCATTACTATCGGCGACTGGATTTTAGCTTCTTACGCTATTTATCACGAGCCTATCACAGAGAATGTGGTGGTTAAGTTGCTGAGCGGTCTGCTTATCTCGAGTTCGTTCCTCGCCAACTACTGGCTCATCTACCGTAAGACCGATTCATGGCTTTACTGGATCATCTACAGCCTCGCCGGCATCGGACTTTTCATCATCATCCGCAACCCGTTCTCGATCGTCCTCTTCACCTTCTTCCTCGTCATCAACGGCATGGCCTGCGTGGCATGGATCAAGGCCACCAAGCCGGAGAACAGATATTGGGCGGCACCGTTCTTTAAGAATTAAGAATTAAGAATTAGTCGTTGTGATTAAACGTAAAGCAGATACCACGTTGCGGGTTACGGAACCTGCGCAGTTGATGGACTTCCTGATTTCCAAGATGGGAGGCATGGCTCGTTCGTCGGTCAAGCAGTTATTAGGCCAGCGGCGCGTCAAAGTAGGTAACGCCGTGCAGACGCGTCATGACTTCGAACTGAAAGCAGGCGATGTAGTGACCGTCTCATCGGGTCGCGGGAACACGCAGCTGACACACCCGAAACTGAAGATCGTCTATGAGGACGACGACCTGATAGTGGTCAACAAGCAACCGGGTCTGCTGACAGTGGCCGCCACGCCGGGCAGCAGTGAGACGACCGCCTACTCTATCCTGCGCGCGTACGTTAAAAGACAGAACGCGCGCGCGGGCATATACGTGGTGCACCGCCTGGATAGAGAGACGTCGGGTCTGCTGGTCTTCGCCCGTTCAGAAGAACTGCAGCATTATATGCGTCAGTACTGGCGTGAGTTGGTCACCGAGCGGACCTATATCGCTTTGGCGGAAGGTGTGGTTGAACCGCGCGAAGGCAAGATAACAACCTGGCTGACCGAGGACAAACGGAACGCCGTGGTCTATTCGTCGCCCGTGGACGACGGAGGCGATATAGCCATCACGAACTATAAGACGCTGCGTACGTCGCCCGACGGACAGTACTCGCTCGTAGAGCTGCATCTGGAGACGGGACGTACCAATCAGATCCGTGTGCACCTCGCGTCCAAAGGATGTCCGGTAGTAGGCGACCGCAAATACGGTCACGGCAACGAGAACAGTCCCATCGACCGACTCTGCCTGCACGCCAAAGTGTTAGCCTTCATCCATCCGGCAACGGAGAAGACCGTCCGCTTCGAGAGTCCCGTGCCCAAAGAGTTCAACAGAGTGCTGGTTTAGATAATAGATAATAAATAATAAATAATAATTAAGAATTAGCTCGTGAAGCGGAGGATTTTCATATTGGCTCTTTGCTCGTTATTCATGGTTCCGGTATTTGGAGCGAAACGCAAAGTGCACACAATAGGTGACAGTACGATGAGTGAGTACAAGCCCGCAGCAACGCCTAAACGCGGTTGGGGCATGTACCTGTAGGCGTTCTTCAATGCCGACTCTATCGAAGTGAATAACCGCGGTAAGAGCGGCGCCTCGACGCGTACGTTCTATGAGACGGAGAACCTCTGGCCGTCCGTGAAACGACAGATGCAGGCAGGCGACTTCCTCATCATCCAGTTCGCGCACAACGACGAGAAATGCAAAGGCGAGGACGTCTATGTGCAGAACGCCAAGTTGCGTGCGGAAGGCAAGGACACGCTGACCGACATGCGCGGCACGGAGCCGAACACGACCTACAAAGAATATCTGCGCAGATATATCAACGAGGCACGCGAGATGGGCGTGAAGCCGATTCTGATGAGTCCGATTTGCCGGGTATATTTTAAGGACGGCAAGATCAATGCCGAAGGACGGCATGACCTGAGCAAAGACGGCATAGACAAGAACTACGTGCGTTGTATGCGCGAGGTAGCGGAAGAGATGAACGTGCCGTTCCTCGACATGACGGCAAAGAGTATGGAGATGTACGAGAGTGCAGGACAGAAGACCTGCATGGAGCGCTATTTCAACTGCGGCGACAAGACACACACCGGTCAGGAAGGCGGCATGATCAATGCCAACTTGGCATATCTGCTGATTAAGAACTGCCCGGAGTTGAAGGAGTTGCATCATCTGGTGGCATTACCTTCGATAGAGGCGTACAGCACATATATCCGCGCTATTGAAGAGCGTGGCAAACGTGAGGCTTTTGCCGCGAAAGGAACACCTTTCACACAGACACTCGAGGTGGCACAACTCGCCCATATAGAACGCACCAAGAAAGGGTTTATTGCCTTAGGACAGAAATGGCCTGCAGGCGAGATAGACGAAGTGGCTAATCGATATATCGAATATACGATTGCAGCAGAGAAGAAAAAAGGACTCGTCATTGAAACCATCACCCTACCTATTCGCGTCAAGGGCGGCACAGGAATGAATATACACATCAACTACGGATTTGGCGAGCAGTTCACAGGCGTGACTACCATCTACGAAAATACAGCATTGCCAAAGAATAAGACCCTGACCATCCGATTAGACCAACCTATTCTTGTGCCCGCAGGACAAACACTACACTTGCGCATCTTACCTTGGTACGACTCCAATGGGCGCCCACAAGGAAAGAAATACCTCCATATCGGAGAACTACAAATCACAGGCAAGAGGTTGAAATAGTAGTGAGTAGCGAGTAGTGAGTAGTCAGTGGGCAGTGGTCAGTAAGGAATAAAACAAAAAAAGGCATGCAATCGCATGCCTTTTTCATTGTATTGCATTGAGTTATTTACCTCCGTCGATCATCCATTTGCCGTCAACGAGCACAACCGATTGCTTGTCTGTTCTGGTTGTACCATCACCAAAAGTAATTGTGTAATTCACTTTGGCTGATTGTCCATCTTCTGCCATTACTACTTCACCCACCTCGTAAGAAGCGATACCTTGTTTCTTCTCTACCTCTGCAGAGCCCTTAGCTTCAATCATTTGGGTAAACTCAGCTTTTTGCTCATCTGTGAGTGGTTGTGTGAAATGGGCTTGCTCCACTAATGCAGCATAATCGCCGTTTTGATAACTCTTCAAGAATGATTCAGTCACACTCTCTGGAGTTGATTTTGCACAAGAAGTGAAAGCGATGAGAGCCACCATGAGTACGCTCATCAAATAAGACACTTTTTTCATAATGTTTTTGTTTTAAAGGGTTTAACAAATAGAGTGGTTTCACTCTTTTCTATATCATTGGGAAATATACACTCGTTCTCCTTGCAGAATAGGTCGGGTACTGAGTGTCTATTTCCGCCGGATATATCTATGGATTGTGTGTTATATGCTCTCCACACCAGTTCGGTGCAGTATAGTTGGCTTGAATCTGCGAGCAGATAACTATTATCAAATACTATTTTTTGGTCGTATTTGCTTTTAGCATACTGCGCTGCATAATATGCGATTGAATCTGAGCAGTTCACTCTCAGCCATGCTCCTTCTTGCGCACGCACAGGGTGAAAATACTGCGCTACAGGTTCCATCTTGATATACTCCGGTTCCTCTTCTCCTGGCACCGCGTGAATAACCATCCACTCGGCTTGTACTGGCTCATAATACAATATACCTATATGCGAATAAGCCGACTTGCTTTGCGTGGTGACCACTCTACTCTCCGCTCCACATCCACATCGTAACATTAAGTCTCCTGTACGCCATTCATCCTGAGAACAGAGGATAATAGAGGGAGGTTGGGGTGCGCAAGAAAGCAGTCCAAGAGTAAGTATAAGTACAAAAAAAGCCGCAGTCGTGCGGCTTTTTATGATTATCTTAGTAATTGGTTCGTTGCGTTGCTGCATAACTAATCTTCAGTGCATATGCGCGTCTGAGTTCCTGCTTGATATCCGCGATAACGCCCATGCGGGTCTCCTTATCTGCTTTTATCGAAACGGTCATCATACCTTGGTCAGACTCTTTCATAGAAGAACGCTCATTGATGATATACTCACCTATCTCGCGTGTCTCTGCAAAAGCATCGTCTAACTGAATACGCGTCTCAGCACCATATTGCTTACGGAACTCGGCTGTAGGAGTACCTACATAAATATAGCGCACGAGGGATTTCTTCTCCAATTTGGTTAACTCCGTTGCCTGTGGGTTTTGGAATTGCACCTTGTATGACACCTCTTTCATTGAGGTTACGGACATGAAGAAGAAGAGCAACATGAAGATGATATCCGGCAGTGAAGAGGTATTCAATGCGGGCATTTCTCTCTTGTCATTTCTACGTATCTTTGCCATATTAGTTTCCTCCGTAGTTTTTAGGTTCCGCCTCGGAAATCTTCTGAGGATAGATCTTCTGGATCTGCTTTTGCTGCTCCTCTTCGAGTTCGTTGTAAGCCTTGTGGAAATACTTCTGCGCGCATTCTTCACGCAATTCATTATATGCAGCTACGAGTTCATTCTGCACGTCGAGGTATGCCTGATACTGTGTATCGACATCGTTCTGAACGGAGATGACGTGATCCTTGGTGTATTTGATAACACCGAACGGAGCGCCGAAATCCTCTTCGAACAATTTCGGATAGTATTCCGCATTCTCTTCATTCTTAATGAACTTCTTGGCATTCTCTCGCAGTTGTTTCACATCCATCAACTGGCCTTGTACCATCAGCTGGTTAGCGGAGTTGATCTTCACCACCAACAGGTTACGCTTGTTGATATCCTTATCCTCCACTTTCTGGTCGGGCGGAATAGGAGCAGGCAGACGGCGAGCCAGTCCCTGGTTCACATCCATAGAGGTGGTCACCAGGAAGAAAATCAGCAACAGGAACGAGATGTCGGCCATGGAGCTGGCGTTAATCTGTGGGACTTTCTTTGCCATGATAAATGTGATTTACTTCGACAGTTTCTTGGTATAAATATAACCCCAGATCATCGTACCGAGCGTACCGATAACGAGGAAATAGCAAGCATAGATAACTGCGTCAGCGAGCTGAGCCCATGCGCCTTCGTTATCCGTACCTTCGTAGCCGATAATATTGATTTTCTCCGGGCTACCGAGGAACCAGCAGATGAGTGCCAATGCGATGAAGCCGCCTACCACGCCGAGCGTCATGTACGCTTTGCGGCGGTTGGTCTTCCAGTTATTAGCAAACTCCATGATTACAACAGCCAGTGTAACCAGGATCACCAGGGCCAACAGGATGTACACCCAGATGAGGAAAGCATTGGTGAATCGAGGGATATCCAGGAAGTCACCAGCTACCTCGAGACTACCGTTGGAGCCACCGAGGAAGAACAGCGCGATAAACACGATGCCCAGAGCCAGCAGCGACCACAAGGTAACCTTAGGAATCATTTTATAGTTTTTCATAATGCTCAAAATAAATTAGAAATTAGTATTCAGCTTTCAGCAGTCAGCTTATTATTTCTTTTTATTCTGGGCAGCGTCGTACTCTACTACGATATCGAGCAGGCTAATCGAGCTGTCCTCCATTTCATTAACCAGACCCTCAACGAGGCTCAGGATGTAATTGTAGAACAACTGCAGAACAACAGCAATAATCAAACCGAGAAGGGTTGTCAACAGAGCGACCTTGATACCACCAGCAACAACGGTAGCGGAGATATCACCAACTTGTTGAATCTTATCGAACGCCTCGATCATACCGATAATGGTACCCAAGAAACCGAGAGACGGAGCGATAGCGATGAACAGTGTGATCCAAGAGAGGTTCTTCTCAAGCAGACCGAGCTGAACGCCACCATAGGAAGCAACGGTTTTCTCCACTACGTCGATACCTTCGTCGTAGCGGCTCAGGCCTTGATAGAAGATCGAAGCCACCGGTCCACGCGTGTTACGGCAAACCTCCAGCGCTTTCTCAACACCACCCTCTTTGAGAGCAGCCTCTACGTTAGCGAGCAACTCTTTGGTGTTTGTCTTGCTCAACGACAGATAGATAATACGCTCGATGCAAAGAGCCAGACCAAATACGAGAGTAACGAGGGTCAGAGCCATGAAGCCGACACCACCTTCAATAAACTTCGTCTTCAGAGTTTTGTGAAGAGCAACGAGTCCGCCAGCCTCCTCAGCAGGAGCCTCAGCTTCTTCAACTACTGCCTCAGGAGCAGCTACTTCATCAACGTTCTCTACTGCAGCCTCCTCAGCAGGAGCAGCTGCCTCTTGTGCCATTACTGCTGCGCTACCGAAAGTCAGCATAGCCAGCACCGTAAGGGTTGCAAATACTTTTTTCATGAGAATAAAAAATTAATTTAAGTTATTTGTGTTATTTGTGTTTTCCTTTGACGGGAGACGGGGATTGCTTCGTCGCTCCGCTCCTAACTTGTCGAGACGAGGATTGCTTCGTCGCTCCGCTCCTAATTTGTCGAGACGGGGATTCGGACTCCGCCTTGCTTCGCAATTCCCCCGAATTCCAACAAGCTGCCGCTGGCACCTTGTTCAAGCCTTTCACTTCATTCGCTCACTCAAGCAAGCTTGGACTCGCTCTTGTTGTGAAAGTCTTGCGGAGAGACGGGGATTCGAACCCCGGAAACCCTTTTGGAGTTTACACGCTTTCCAGGCGTGCCTCTTCAACCACTCGAGCATCTCTCCATTGCGCACCTGTGCGCAGTAAATCAATATCGGCTACAAAGGTACTACATTTTTCGCAAATACGCAAGAGTTTGCGAAAGATTTTTGCAAATTTTCGCTATTTTATGCGGAAAAGAGCCTTTGCATTACGGCTTGTAGTTTCAATAACCTGTTCTACAGAACAGTTATAGACCTGTGCCAAGCGTTCCGCCACAAGAATCATCAGACGACTCTCGTTCCGCTCTCCGCGATGCGGCGTAGGTGCCAAATAAGGACCGTCGGTCTCCAAGAGGAGACGATTGGTGATTGGTGATTGGTCATTGGTGATTGCCCATTCATTTAATTCGAACAGGGTGTCGGCAAGTTTGCAGTTTTTGAAAGTCAGCACGCCTCCGATGCCGAGGTAAAAGCCCATGTTGAGTATCTGCTGAGCCGTTTCCTTGCTGCCGTTGAAGCAATGCATGACACCGCGGAGCGGATATTCTTTGAGAATCTTCAAAGTATCTTCGGTAGCCTCACGATTATGAATCATGACGGGCAGGTCCAGTTCCTGCGCCAAGGCCAATTGGAGACGGAACACTTCGTGTTGCTCAGCCTTGAAAGTCGTATCCCAGTAATAATCGAGTCCTATTTCACCAATCGCCACTATCTCATCCATATGCGTCCGAATGGCTTGTTCGATAATGGTCCATTGCTCTTTCCAGTCGGTTTTCACATCCTGCGGATGGAAGCCCAAAGCGGGATAGCAATAGCCCGGGTGCTGACGAGCAATGGCCAGAACAGGCTCAACAGACGCAGCGTTCACTCCGGGAATGATCATCGCCTCAACGCCTGCTTCGCGCTGACGGGTGATCACTTCTTCGAGGTCGGCGGCATACGCCTCTTCATCCAGATGTATGTGGGTGTCGATCATTTATGATTTATGATTTATGATTTTCGAGTCAGGATTGAACTGTCTCCGTAGGAGAGGAAACGGAAATCATGGCTGAGGGCATAGTCGTAGATCGTATGCCAGTCACCGTTCACAAAGGCACTGACGAGTAACAAAAGGGTTGACTGCGGCTGATGGAAATTGGTGATGAGCTGGTCCACCACATGGAACTGATAACCGGGCTTGATCATGATCTGGGTCTCCGCATGTAAAGTTGATTGACCCGTGGTGTCCATCCAGTCGAGCAGGGACTGCAGGGCCTCTTTCGCGGACAGTTGGTAGTTCTGCTCGTAGGGTTCGAACTGTGAGACAGTCGCAGCCTTCTTACAGCCCATGAAATAGAGGCTTTCGAGCGTACGCATGGAGGTCGTGCCAACGGCTACTATATGACCGAGTTTGGCCATTATATGCGCGATGGCTTCGCGCGGCACAGCGATGATCTCCGTGTGCATGGTATGCTCATTGGCATCAGCGGTCTTGACCGGCAGGAAGGTTCCGGCACCTACATGAAGTGTCACCTCTTCGGTCTCGATGCCTCGTTGGCGCAGGTCGTTGAGGACTTTGTCCGTGAAATGCAGACCGGCCGTAGGTGCAGCCACCGAACCCTTGATACGCGAATAGACGGTTTGGTAGGTGGTCTTGTCGCTCTCTTCGGTCTTACGGTTCAGGTACGGCGGAATAGGCAGTTCACCTGCCGCATCAAGGATTTCTGCGAACGACACATTCTGGTGGTCCCACTCAAAACGCACAGCGAAGGTATTACCCAAGACCTGCTCTTTGTATGCAAAAAGCCTACCCCCCTCCCCTCCCAGAAGGGAAGGGAGATATAGAACAACAGGGTCGCTACCATGCCATTTCTTCACGTTTCCCACCATACATTTCCATGTACAGCCGGTCGTGGACGAGAGGGAGAGCTGATAGTCGTGCGGCGTGAGGGGTTCGAGACAGAAGACTTCGATGCGTGCACCCGAGGGTTTATGGAACTCCAAGCGCGCTTGTATCACGCGTGTGTTATTATAGACAAGGAGTGCTTGCGGGTCAATATAATTGCCGACATTGAAAAAGCGGTCTTCACTCACCTGTCCGTCGCGATAGACTAACAGTTTGCTATGGTCTCGTTCCGCAAGCGGATATTTGGCAATGCGCTCGTCGGGCAAAGGATAGTTATAATCCGCGATATATAGTGGTGATTGGTGATTGGTCATTGGTTATTGTCTTTTCTTTTACCTTGGAAGAGTTCGTACTGGTTGAACTGGCAGTCCAGTTCGCCGTTGAGCAGATGGTATTTCTTGGACGGCTTGAGTCCGATACATTTCATTGCAGCCGCATTGGACGAGATGATCCACGCGGTAGCACCTGTGAACTGATGTTTGAGTGCGGTACCGATGGCACTATAGAGGTCCTCTATCTCCTTGTTGCTTTTGAGCCGTTCGCCATAAGGCGGGTTGAGCATCACCAGAGGTGATGATTGGTGATTGGTGATTGGTGACTGGTGATTGTTTATCTCCTCCATACGGATCTGCTTGAGTTCGACATCGTGTTGCACGCCGGCGGACTTGATATTCTTGGCGGCTTGCTGGATGGCATAGAAAGAGGCGTCGGAACCATAGATGCGATGGGTGAACTCGCGTTCTTGCGAATCATCATTATAGATATCATTCCATAAGTCGGCATCGAAGTCCGGCCATTTCTCGAAGGCAAAGGATTGTCTGAAGACACCGGGGGCTATGTTCCGCGCCATGAGTGCCGCCTCGATGAGGAGTGTTCCCGAGCCACACATCGGGTCGTAGAAGTCCGACTGTCCTTGCCAGCCTGCCATACGCAACATGCCTGCCGCCAGGACCTCATTGATTGGCGCTTCAGTCGTAGCCACGCGGTAACCGCGTTTATGGAGGCTCTCTCCGCTGCTATCGAGCGAAAGGGTCACTTGTTCGTTAGCGATATGAACATTGATGGTCAGGTCAGGCGACTGAACGCTCACGTTCGGACGTTTGTGTTCGCGTTCCTGCCAATAGTCCACGATAGCATCCTTGACACGATAAGTGACGAAGCGGCTGTTGCGGAAAGACTCGCTATAGACGGTCGCGTCAATGGCGAAGGTGCTATTGACCGTCATGTATTGCGCCCAGTTGAGTTTGAGCAGTTGGGCATAGAGTGCATCGGTATCTTTGGCCTTGAAGGAAGCAATAGGTACGAGAATGCGGATGGCGGTTCGCAGGCTGAAGTTAGCGCGATACAACAGGGTCTTGTCGCCTCTGAAAGAAACGGCTCGTCGCTCGAGTTGTACGTCGTTAGCGCCCAGTTCAATCAATTCCTGCGCCAACACTTCTTCCAAGCCTTTGAAAGTCTTGGCAAGCATGGGAAAAGTAGCCTGTTGCTTCATTTTTTTGTCAATTTATTTGGTCATGTCGATTTTTTGTAGTACCTTTGCAGCCGCTTTTGAGGAAAGATGGCAGAGTGGTCTATTGCGTCGGTCTTGAAAACCGAAGTACTGAAAGGTACCGGGGGTTCGAATCCCTCTCTTTCCGCAAACTTTGACAAGGCTTGAACGTCCAAGCTCGCTTGAGCGGGCAAGCATGGTCAGAGTTTGGACAAGGTGCCGGCGGCACCTTGCGGGTTTCGGGGGAATTGCATGGCAAGGCGGAGTCCGAATCCCTGAAATATACTTTCAAAAGATGAAAAACTTTACAATGCTTGCCAAGACATTCAAGGGCTTGGAAGAAGTATTAGCGCAAGAACTGATAGAGTTAGGCGCAAACGACGTGCTCATCGAAAGACGAGCCGTTTCTTTTAGTGGCGATAAGGCATTGCTTTATCGTGCCAATTTTGCGTTGAGAACCGCTATCCGGATCCTTGTGCCGATAGCTACCTTCAAAGCCAAAGATACGGATGCATTGTACAAGCAGGTGAAGGCATTGGACTGGGGCCGGTATATGACGGCTGAGACTACCTTCGCGGTAGATGCTACGGTCTATAGCGAGTCGTTCCGTAATAGTCGTTTTGTGACATACCGCACAAAAGATGCAATAGCGGATTACTGGACCGAGAAAGCCGACAAGCGCCCGAATGTGAGCACGCAGGAGCCGGATCTGATGATCAATGTGCATGTATCGAACGAGCAGGTGACTCTTTCGCTGGACAGCAGCGGCGAGAGTTTGCATAAACGCGGTTATCGTGTAGCGACGACGGAAGCGCCTATCAGCGAAGTGCTCGCGGCCGGAATGTTGCTTATGGCGGGATGGAGAGGACAGAGTGATTTCTATGATCCGATGTGCGGTTCAGGCACCTTGCTTATTGAGGCTGCACTTATTGCGCGAAATATTGCGCCGGGTGTGTTCCGTAAATCATTCGCCTTTGAGAAATGGAAAGATTTTGATGCGGATTTATGGAACGAGATCTATAATGACGATTCGCAAGAGCGCGAGTTTACACATCGCATATATGGTTCGGACGCTTCTTTCTATGCTATCCAGCAGGCGGGCAAGAACATCAAATCTGCCGGCGTGCAGAAGGATATCGAACTCAAGCAGATCCGTATAGAAGAGCTGAAGGAATTGCAGGCATCCGGAGCATTAGTGATGATTAATCCGCCTTACGGCGAGCGACTGAAGAGTAATAAAGAGATGGAGGATCTGTACGGCGCTATCGGTTCTACACTCAAGCATCAG
>JAFWAK010000111.1 GCA_017507715.1 Paludibacteraceae bacterium
CATCGTCCAGCCGCTACCCGTGCAGGAACTGAGTGTGAATGCCGAGGGTCTGCTCCGTTGGCTGCCGCAGTTGGACAGTCTGGAGATAAGTGCCGTGCCGACGTATTACATGGTCTATATACAGGCCAATGACGGAGAATGGGACGTGCAGCAGGTGGAGAAGAAGACGGAACTGCTATTGGATTTGAAGCCGAATGTCAAGTATAACTTCTACGTGGTGGCAGGCAATGACGGCGGCCTGAGCCTGCCGAGCCCTATTATCAGCGCCTATCTCAATCACCAATCACCAATCACCAGAAACGAAGTTAATCGCGCCCTTGCGGCAGAGAATAACCAATCACCAATATTAATCATCGATGCTTTCGATGACGTCTACGGTCCGGAGTGGTTTGCGGACTCTACATACGCAGGTATCGTACCGGGCAGTTACGCATGCGAGGACGGCTTCTCATGCGCCTATATAGGCCAGCAGTGGGACTATGTGCGCTCGAGCAAATGGCTGAATGACGACAACTGCGGTTTCGGTGCGTGTTATCGGGATTTTGCGGGTCGGCTGACGATTGGCAACACCCATGACTATGCGGCCCAACATGGTCATGTGCTCCGTAAGATGCGTATCTCTTATGTGAGTTGCACAGCCGGAATGGCGCAGGTTGATAGCACCTATGCGCTTATCGATGTTGTCTGCGGACGGCAGAGACAGCCGCTTTCTGACACGCTGCGTAGTATGCTCGCGGATTATTTGACGAGCGGCGGTAAGTTGCTGATGAGTACAGACCATTTCAGCGCCATTGAGCCTGCGTGGGCCAAGCAGTATTTGCATGCCACCTATCATGCGCCGCGTGCCACACGTTCCGGACGCATCAACAGTCCGCGCCATCGGCTCTATCAGTTGCAGTTGGAGCCTAACGAAGAGCAGCTCTTCACTTGTACGCCCGAGGCCCTGCGGCCCGTAGAGGACGCGCAAGCGGTCGCTACGTACGAAGACATGCGTTGCGCCGCCGGCGTGGGTTATCAATCACCAATAACCAATGACCAATTACCAATGACCAAAACCTTGGTCTATGGTTTCCCCTTAGAGGCGGTAATGGACTTTGAGAAGATTTACCGGCATGCCATCGAATGGCTTTTTGCGGAATAAGAAACAATTTTTAAGAAAAAACGCACAATTATTTGCACAATTCCAAAAATTGTTGTATCTTTGCAGCCAGAAAATAATAATTGACAAACTATTTATAATCTTTTTTTATTAACCAAATTTATTTTTCTTATGAAGAAATTCTTATTGGGAGCATTAGTGGCAGTTACCACTTTGTTCATGGCAAGTTGTAAGAGTGGCGGTTCGTCTAACTACACTATGGGTGGTCCGGAGCCGACTATTAACACCGAGGCTGGTACCGTTAACGGTACGGCTTATGACAACAAGATAGAGTACTGCTGGGAAGTTACCGAGACTGCATCTGCTTCTTACGGTGGTGCTACTGCAAAGGAGACCGAGACTTTCTACACTTGGTGTACCGAGTTCCAACTGGTTGCTACGATGGAGAAAACCATGTGGAGCGTTGCTCAAGCAGGTTACGCTTCTGCTTCTTATTCGTACAAGAAAGCTAACGCTAATGACTATGATTCATGCAAGGCGCTGGACGAAAATGAGGACTAATCATCTCGTTATTATCTCAAAAGAGCGACCGTTTGGCCGCTCTTTTTTATGGCATCTGAACGTACCTTTGTCCTAGGTATGTCCTAGGTAAGTGCTAGGAAAGTCCTACCATTATCCTACCTTTATGCTATGTGATGAGGGTTTCGTTTCTAAAAATTCCTAGAATCCTTGCATATGTCATTTTTTTGTTGTACCTTTGCAGTCGCAAAGGTTTTGAATATGAAAAAGAAGAATTTACCGATAATAGAGCACGTAGAAATCACAGGGGTTGCAGCGGAAGGCAAAGCCTTAGTGCGCATTAATGACATCGTCACGTTTGTGCCGAATTGCGTGCCGGGTGATATCGTGGACTTGCAAATAACCAAGAAAAAGCACTCCTTCATGGAGGCAAAAGTGCTGCGAGTCGTGCAACCGAGTCCGGTGCGATGCGAAGCGCATTGTAAGCATTTCGGCGTGTGCGGTGGTTGCAAATGGCAGATCCTGCCCTATGCCGAGCAACTCAAATACAAGCAGCAGCAGATAGTGGATAACCTCACACGCATCGGGAAGATAGAACTGCCGGCAATCAGCCCAATATTAGGCAGCAAGCATATCTACGAATATCGCAACAAGCTCGAGTTCACCTGTGCGGACCGAAAATGGTTCCCGTGGGAAGTGATCGAAGCGGCAGGCGGATTAGAAAATGTGGATAGTTCGTACGGACTCGGCTTTCATATCCCCAACTGCTTTGACAAGGTGCTCGACATCGAGGAATGCCATCTCATGCCGGAGATTAATAACCGCATCCGGAATGGCGTACGAGAGTACGCACGGACGCACGGGCTGACATTCTATAACGAACACACGCACGAGGGCCTGCTGCGGACACTTATCCTGCGCAACAACCATAAGGGCGAGTTGATGCTCATCGTCTCCTTTGGAGAACCAATTACCGATCACCAATCACCAATCACCAATTTCCTCGAATGGTTGCACACAGAATTCCCGGAAATCATCTCCCTACTCTACGTAGAGAACCTGAAATTCAACGACACGATTGGCGACCAGGACGTGAAGGTTTATTTCGGTCAGGACCATATTATGGAAGAGATGGAAGGTTTGCAATTCAAGGTAGGTCCGAAATCATTCTACCAGACCAACACGGAGCAGGCTTACGAACTCTACAAAGTGGCCCGCGAGTTTGCTTTTGACCAATTACCAATGACCAATGACCAATTACCATTGGTTTATGACCTCTATACCGGCACCGGAACTATCGCTAATTTTGTAGCACGCCAAGCCCGACAAGTCATCGGCATCGAGTACGTGCCGGAAGCTATTGAAGATGCAAAAGTCAATTCGAAGATAAACAAAATCGACAATACACTCTTCTTCGCAGGCGACATGAAGGATATTTTAAATGATGACTTCGTGGCCAAATACGGTCGGCCGGACGTGATTATCACCGACCCGCCACGTGCCGGAATGCATGAAGATGTCGTCAATGTAATTTTGAATGCCGAGCCGAAACGAATCGTGTACGTTAGTTGCAATCCGGCCACGCAGGCACGTGACTTAGCGCTGTTAGACGCCAAATACCGCGTGACCAAAGTGCAGCCGGTAGATATGTTTCCGCATACCCAGCACGTAGAAAACGTAGTGCAGTTGGAGATTAGACAATAAAAAAAAATGAATTTTCTGCTGATTCTCTTTATATACTTCGTATCATTTCTTGACAAGCCGGAAAAAACTGCGCCACAGTTATCGCCGCGGGCCATCGAGCAACGCCAGAAATGGAATATCCCTACCGACCAGATGGATTATCCGGTCAGTTCCATGTACATGGATAGCCTGCGTCGCATGGGCGTGAAGATTTACCATAAGAGCCGTTGGTTCAATGGCGTGACCTGCGATATTAAGGATGAGGGGTTGGCCAAGAAAGTCAACGATCTTAGTTTCGTAACGAGCGTAGAGATGACGCGTGATAACAGCGACCCTATTTACAGCCCGAGGAAAAGGAGAAGTTCGCCGGCAGCTGTCAGTTTACAGGCTTTCGATAACTGGACAGATGAGCAGTTGGCGTTTTATAACCTGCTGCCTTTGCATGAAGCGGGTTATGAAGGTCAAGGTATCTTAATGGCCATTTGCGACGGCGCGTTTTACAATGCACAAAAACTCTCCTGTTTCCGCCAGGAACAGGAATTGGGTCATTTAGACTTCACGGACGACAGTGATGACTTCTACGGCTCTTCCGGTGCGCACGGCACAGAATGCCTGAGTACGATTTCCGGCATTACGGACGGTTATTACGGCGCTGCTACAAAGGCGAATTACTATCTGATGCGCTCGGAAGAGATGGAGACCGAGAGTCCAAAAGAGATGGACAACCTGGTAGTGGCGCTTGAAACAGCGGACTCTCTGGGCGTCAATGTATTCTCTGTATCTTTGGGTTACGCCTATTTCGACAACAACCAATGGACACTCGATAATAAGACCGATCTGGACGGCAAGACCACCCGTTGCAGCCGCGCTGCTACTATTGCGGCCTGCAAAGGCATGCTCGTATGCGTAGCTGCCGGCAATGAAGGCAGTAGTGAGTGGCGAACAATCTGTGCCCCGGCCGATGCAGACAGCATACTGACCGTCGGAGCTGTAGACACTGATAGTGTAATGGGCACTTTTTCCAGTTACGGTCCTTCGTCTGACGGACGTGTTAAGCCCGAAGTATGTGCAGTAGGCGTACAAACAACGCTTGTCTATCCCGATGGACAACTCGTCACAAACAACGGCACCAGTTTTGCAACACCGCTGATGGCGGGAATGGCTGCCAGCTTATGGTCAGCACTGCCGGACGAGAACGCCATGCAGATTCGCGAACGAATCATTCGGTCCTGTAACCTTTATTCTTATCCTGATAAGAAAAACCAGATGGGTTACGGCATTCCCGATGCGTGGAAGGCATATACGATGAAATGGGAAGAGGGGTTACCGGTTACGGGTGACGGATCACAGGCTCAGAAGATTCTCCGTAATGGAGAGATTATTATTCTGCGTGGCGGAACGGAATATACCGTGATGGGCATACAAAAAAGGTAGGCTCACTGCATCGCACCGCTACAACCTCCTACCCTTGCTACGGTCAAGTCCTGGGGGAATTCAGAGGGAGCTGGTCGTACAGCACCTACCTATAGGATGCTTTCGAAAAGCGGCTGCAAAATTACTGCTTTTTTTTGAATTGTGCAAATAAATTGCAAAAAAAATTGCTAAACGACTTCATTATAGGACGTATAAAGGCCGAATTGCCCTTCGAGCCGAATGCCGAAAAGGACGGTTTGCTTGACGCATTAGGTGCGTTTCTGGTATCGCGCGACCCGCACAAAGCGTTTATATTACGCGGTTACGCCGGTACGGGTAAGACGAGCGTGACCAGTGCCTTAGTGCGGGCTATGGCGGGACTCAAGCAGCCTTGTATCCTACTCGCGCCTACCGGTCGCGCTGCCAAAGTGCTCAGTCGTTATTCGGGTTTTCCTGCTTACACGATTCATAAGAAGATATACCGCCAGAACCAGTTAGGCGTCGAAGCCTTCTCACTCAGCGATAATCTCCATCGCAACACCTTATTCATCGTCGATGAGGCTTCTATGCTGTCCGGTCAACGCGATAACACTACCTTTGGTAGTGGTTGTCTGTTAGATGACCTGATCAAGTATGTCTATAGCGGAACCGGCTGCAGTCTGTTGCTGCTCGGTGATGATGCCCAGTTACCGCCGGTTGGCAGTCTCAACAGCCCTGCTCTGGACGCAGATTTCATGCGGAGTTACGGACTTTCTGTTACAAGTTACGGGCTGACAGAAGTGGCGCGTCAGGCCTTGGACAGCGGCATTCTCTCCGAAGCTACACGATTAAGAGGACTTCTGAGTAATCCGAATAGTCCGAGTACTCAGATTACTCCGAATAACCTCGATATTATCAAGGTTCCCGGCGAAGAGGTCATTGAGACACTGGAAAACAGTTGGCGCACGGTAGGACCGGAAGAGACGCTGATCATCACACGCAGTAACAAGATGACGAACCTGTACAACGGCGGGGTGCGCGCTCGTGTGCTTTGGAAAGAGGAAGACCTCTCGAACGGCGACCGACTAATGGTGACCAAGAATAACTATTTCTGGGCCGAGAAGTACGAGGATTTGGACTTTATCGCCAACGGCGATATGTTTGAGGTCGTGCGCCTCTACAACCGGCATGAGTTATACGGCTTTGAGTTCGCCAAGGCCGCATTGCGGTCTATTGACTACAATTGGGAGATAGAAGCACTCGTATGGCTCGATACGCTCAAGACCGACACGCCGGAAGCCAATTATGCCATGCAGCAGGAACTGTTCGCACGCATCGCGGAAGACTATCCGGAGATTCGCAACAAAAAGGAACTGGTCAAGCGCATCTATGAGTCTCCCTATTTCAATGCGCTGCAGATACGCTACGCCTATTGCGTGACCTGCCATAAGGCGCAAGGCGGCCAATGGAGGCACGTGTATATCGATCAAGGGACAATGGCCAATGACCAATTACCAATGACCAGAAACGAAGTTAATCGCGCCCTTGCGGCAGAGAATAACCAATCTCCCATCACCCCCCAGGAGCACCTCCGATGGCTGTACACAGCCCTCACACGAGCCACCGAGAAAGTCTATATATTGCGATAATTTTTAATAATTTCTATTAAAACCTTGCATATATAGATTTTTTTTTGTAACTTTGTCCCCGAATTTTGATTCTACCGGAAATAACAAACATTATCTATATTTAATCTTATGTATTTCAAACATCTACACGCAATTATTGCAATCATGGCGGGTTGTATGTTGGCGGGTTGCCATTCGAAGGTGGACTTGGACAACATTGATACGACCGCTCAAGTAGAAATGGGAGTGGCGCTGCCTATCGGTAGTATCCACGCTACGCTGGGTGATTTTGTCGGCAAGTTCGGCAATAAGATCTATGTGGATTCTCTGGAGAACCGCGGTGTTATTACATGGAAAGACACGTTTAAAATCGCGCGTGATTACCACCAGTTGGACCTCGCGGCTTATATCCCGAGTGCGCACCTCAACTTGAACGTGTACGACAAGCTGGATGTTTACACCCAGATTGGTGACAATCGTCAGGTGACCGGTCTCGGTATTCCTGTTACATTGGACTTCCCGCTCACCGTTAAGTTGAACGGAATCAACCACCCCGACTCTATCGGTAAGGAGCGTTTGGATAGTGCACTCATCGAGGTAGCCAGTTTTGCTTCTACTATTCGTCAGAAGAACAACCTGCCGCTCAACTGGGAATGGATTGACCGCGTAACACTGGATCTCGGCACGCGTGTTCACCGCCCCGCAGGCAATACTATGGTTGTTTATGACAAGACCGATCCTGCATTTGCCCAATACAATGCATATGGTCAGCGCGTAGAGACCAATGTAAACGACTTCAGTATCGTGTTGATGAAGAATCTGCACCCCACTTCCCTGCCCGAATACGTTACAAACGTAGTGGATTCCGTGCAGTTCATGGTGCATTTCACTTTCACCATCCCGAACGGACAGGTTGTAAACGTACCAAAGGACGCCGGATTCGACTATCAGTTGGACGTTCAGTTCCTTACCTACAAAGCTATATGGGGTATGTTCGAGCCGTCGAAAGCTATGCGCGACGAGGCCATCGTTGACCTTGCAGAAAGTTGGGGTGACTTGGAGTTCCTGACCAAAACCAGTCTGCCGTTCTCCGACCCGAAGGTATTTGTGGACATCAACACCCAAGTAGCCGGAGCCATGCGTATCAAAGATGCTTATATTTTCTCGGTTGACATGAAAGACCAGCGCCACTACGCCGCCTTTGGCGTTAACGAGGCGCAAACCAAAACGATTGACTTCCAAGCCGACCAGTGGTTGCCGCTCACGAGTGAGATTGGTGACTCGACAACGAATATGAATGTTGAGTTCAACAAGACTTCCGACGGCGGACGTATCGACCGTCTGTTCCAGGGTATTCCGAAGCAGTTGGGTTACCGCTTCAATGTAGAGTTCAACCAGCAGACGACACCGCAGATTCGTATTACGCCGAATACGGCGGTGAAGGTAAAGGCGATTGCCACCCTGCCGCTGATGTTCAACCAAGGACTGCACGTCGAATATGCTGACACGATTAAGGACGTTAACCTGACCAAATACAGCATCGATTCGCTGATAGCAAGCGTGGATGTGATTGATTCAGTAACTGCATCCGATGTCACGGTATTCATCAAGGCATACAACGAGATTCCGCTTGATATCTACGCTTCGATGCGTTGCTATGACAAGAACAATAACATGCTCATGGATCCGGAGGACTCGAGCAAGCCGCTGCTGCTCTTCCCGCAAGATACGCTGAAGTTTGTAGCACCGACCTACTCGTACAACCTCGGTAACTGGCAGATAACGGAACGCGGTGAGACCGTAGTGACGGCCAAGATGAGCAAGGAGAAGATGAATATGCTGCCGGAAATCAGTTATATCACCTACTCCGCACTCATTGACGACCGCTCATTGGAGTACGCCTTTGACAGAGGTATGTTCAATGTCAAGCTGACCGAAGATGCCGGTCTGACGCTGAAGATAGCTTTGACGGCTCATGCGGACGCTATTTTGAATTTTGATTCTAAAAATAAACAATAAGGAGGGCTGAACTATGAAGACCAGAAGATTTATTCTCGCAGCCCTCGTGGCTCTGACGACCATCAGCGTTAGCGCGCAGCAAGTAACGACGCTCTATTTCTTGGAGAACGCGCCGATGCGTCATACTATCAACCCGGCCTTCCAGCCGGTCAGCCGTGGATATATCAACTTCACACCGCTGGGCTGGATGCAGTTAGGTATCGGTAACAACTCGCTGACGATGCAGGACGCACTTTTTGTCGATCCCACGACCGGCAAGACCATTACCGTACTGCATCCGAATGCCGACAAGCAGAAGTTCCTCGGCCAGTTGCATAGCATGCTCTATTTCAACGGAGATATTAACCTCGGTTTGCTTAACATGGGTTTCCGTATCAAGGACAACGGCTTCCTGACCATCGGAATCAACGAGCGCATTGAGGTGGGCGAAACCACGCCGAAGACCATGTTTAACTTCCTGTTAGGCGGTGGTATGACTGATCTGACGGGAGGTATAAACACCTTGAGTCTGAATGGTTTGGGCTTGGGAGCAACGGCCTACACGGAGATCAGCGGCGGTTACAGCCATCAGATTAACGAGCAATGGACCGTCGGTGGTAAACTCAAAGTGCTGCTCGGTACGGCCTATGTTGGTTTAAACGCCAAACAGATGAACCTCTACGCCAATACGGAAGTATGGCAGATGGACGGTAAGCTGAACCTCGATATTGCAGGTCCGATTAACATGGACTATTTGGACCCTTATATCGACGGTAAGACCGGAACAGACATCTATAATAGTTTCACCGGAGAAGGTGGCGCACCGAAGATTGATTTCAACCAAATGGTTGATCTCAAGAACTGGCAAAAGATGTTGGTTCCGTCCGGTTACGGTGCTGCTATTGACCTCGGTTTCACATGGAAGCCTATCGAGTATTTGCAGGTTAGTGCCGCTATTACCGACCTTGGATTCATCTATTGGAATAAGAGCACACGGTATGAGTGTACGCTGGATAGCTCGATAGTGAAGTTCGAGGGTGCCGGAGAGATTGAATACAGTAAGTATCAAGACGAAAACGGTAATTTCTCTACGCAGATGTTAATGGACACGGTAGTGGACCATCTCAAGCAGATGTTGGGCGGTGTCACGCTCGCCAACAGCGGTAAGAAAGGATTTGCACGTATGACCTCTGCGCGCTTGAACGTAGGTCTCGATGCTAATTTCTGGGACAACCGCATTGGCGTAGGCATCGTTTCTGCTACCCGTCTGTATAACTCCCGTCTGTACGAGGAGATTACCTTCGGTCTCGCCTTCCGTCCTGTACACTGGTTTAACATCGCGGCTTCCTACTCGCTGATGAATAACGGTAAGTACAGTAATATCGGTGCGGGTATCGGCTTCATGCCGTACGATGGTATTAACCTCACCCTCGCGTTGGATTATATCCCGACGAGTTACGCCAAACTGCCGAGCAATATGTCACAGAAAGAGCTCTACGTACTGCCGGATAAGACCAAGATGGTCAACCTCGCCCTCGGTTTCTCTATCTGCTGGGGTTCGAACCGCAAGGATAAAGATAAAGACGGTGTATGGGATAAGATCGATATGTGTCCGGAAACGCCGCGTGGCGTGGAAGTGGATGAGAACGGTTGTCCGCTGGATGAAGACCATGACGGTGTGCCCGACTACCTCGACCATTGCTTAGGAACCCGTCCGGAAGCAGTTGCATATATTGACTCCGTAGGATGCGATAAAGACTCTGACGGTGACGGTGTAGAAGACTATCGTGACCTATGCCCGAATACGCCGAAAGAGGCATGGGGCAAGGTAGATACGCTGGGTTGTCCGCTGGATACAGACGGTGACGGTATTTCCGATTATATGGACGAATGTCCGGATACACCGGAAGCTGCCTATGGTAAGGTCAACGGCCGCGGATGTCCGCGTGACACCGATGGTGATGGAGTGCCTGACTATCTCGATGAGTGCCCGGATACACCGGAAGCTGCATGGGGTTCCGTCAATGAGAAGGGTTGTACCGTAGATACCGATGGTGACGGAGTGCCTGACTATAAGGATGAGTGCCCGAACACACCGGAGGCTGCCTTTGGACACATTGACGCCAAGGGTTGCGAACTGGATAGTGATGGTGACGGAGTACCTGACTATAAGGATGAGTGTCCGCTCGTGCCCGGCTTGAAGAACAACAAGGGTTGCCCGGAGGTTAAGCGTGAGATTCGTCAACTCCTCCAGAAGGCAATGCAAGGTATCGAGTTCGAGACAGGCAAGTCAACGATCAAGTCGAAGTCCTTCCCGCTGCTTGACCAGATTGCTAACATCTTCATTGAGAATAGCAATTATATCATTGAAGTGCAAGGTCACACCGACAATACCGGTAAGGCAGATGCTAACAAGACACTGTCTGACAAGCGTGCACACGCTGTCATGGACTACATGATTAAGAAAGGTGTAGCTCCTGAGCGTATGACGGCTGTAGGTTACGGTCAAGAGCAGCCTATCGCAGATAACAACACCAAGGCAGGACGTGCTAAGAACCGTCGCGTAGAATTCAAGATCAGTTTCGAGGAAGTACACAACGAGACCATTCTGGACCACGCGGACCCCGCACCGGAAATACCGGCTGAGACGCCTGCAGAAACGCCTGCCGGAAACGCTGAATAATAACTTAAAAACATATTAATATGGGACGCGCATTTGAATACAGAAAAGCGACTAAACTGAAAAGATGGGGACACATGTCCCGCACATTTACCAAACTGGGAAAAGAAATCACCATTGCTGCCCGTGAGGGTGGACCGGATCCGGACTCTAACCCGCGTCTGCGTGCTTTGATTCAGCAGTGCAAGCGCGAGAACATGCCGAAGGATAATATCGACCGCGCCATCAAGAAAGCCACCGATAAATCGTCTGAAGGCTATAAGGAAATCAATTACGAAGGTTACGGACCGCACGGCATCGCAATCTTCGTGGAGACCGCAACGGATAACCACATGCGTACAGTGGCCAATATCCGCTCGTATTTCACGAAGTTCGGCGGCACTCTCGGTACACAAGGCAGTCTGCAGTTCCTCTTCGATCGTAAAGCATGCTTTACGGTGACGATGAAAGAGGGCATTGACCTCGACGAACTCGAGCTCGAACTGATTGACTTCGGCGTAGAGGAACTCGGCGTGGACGAGGAGGAGAACACCATCGTTATCTACTCCGATTTCAACGAGGCTATTAACATGCAGAAATACCTCGAGGAGAACGGCTTTGAGATTCAGGCCATGGAGTTTGTTCGTATCCCGAATGACACCAAGGAACTGACCGATGAGCAACGCGAGTCTGTACAGAAACTCATCGACAAGATCGAAGAGGACGAAGACGTACAGAACGTTTTCACCAACATGGCAGAATAAACGTGCAAAGCACTATAAACATGAACATAATCGAAGATTATTTCAGATTAACTCCGTATCAGGCGCAGCAAATTGCTGCGCTTGATGCTCTTTACCGAGACTGGAATAGTAAGATTAATGTCATCTCCCGCAAGGATATTGACAATCTATACGAGCACCATGTGCTCCATTCCTTGGCTATTGCCAAGTTATTACCTTTCCAGCCGGGGACAACCATCATGGACGTCGGCACAGGAGGCGGTTTTCCGGGTATTCCCTTGGCAATCCTCTTTCCAGAGTGTCAGTTCCTGCTGATTGACTCCATCGGTAAGAAAATCAAAGTGGCTTCGGAAGTGGCACAAGCCTTAGGTCTGACCAATGTGGTATGCAAACAAGAGCGCGCAGAAGAAGAGAAACAGAAGTTCGACTTTGTCGTTTCTCGCGCTGTAATGCCCCTACCCGAACTCGTCAAGTTGGTGCGTAAGAACGTCTCTAACAAACATCGTAATGCCGTGCCCAACGGACTGGTAGTTCTCAAAGGAGGAGACCTAAAGGACGAGATTGCTCCGTATATAAAAACTGCAGAGGTCACCCCCTGCAGTCAATGGTTCAAAGGCGATTGGTTCGATACCAAACAGGTAATTTACTTACCTCTCTAACCCACTAACCCTTACACCGGTTACGGTGTATATTTCCGCTCCGCGTTGGATAAGTATTTGTCCGTCGCGGAGTATTTTTTTAGTCTCACCACCCATTACCATTGAGCAATTACCTATACCTTCTTCTGCAGGTGTATAGCCGTCGTCCATAGTACCGCGATGGGTCATTGCATAGTCAAGATATATCTCGAGCATCGTATAGCCGCTCTCGTGCAAGGTGTTATTATCTGCAACATTCGGGTCGCATCCATTTGCCATTTCCCACGCGTCCGGCATGCCGTCAAGGTCTGTATCTGCGTCAGCAGCCACCACAGGATAGTCATAGAATCCCTCGGCATCGGTTTCCAGGTCGATAATTCCCTTTTTATTGGCCTTACTGCCGGTATAGGTATAAGAGCCTTCGTTCGTCTCACGAACGAGTCGCAGGCCTACATGGTCACGCGGGAAACAGCCGGTCGTGTCCAGAACAGTCTGATAAGCATCTTCAGCCGATTCGTAGTCTCCCGCCGCATAAGCCAGTTGGTCGAAGTCGTAGCGGCCATAAACAGAGTCCTGCGTCCAGCGCCACCAAGGCGTATTGGGACGAATCAGGGAATCTACACGCAAAGAGTCCAGCGGATATTTTGTGGAGTTCTCCGACTTCACAGCAAGCCAGTTATCTTCGTTGATATCCGCAAACCCCTCGAAAATATTGCCATTCACATACCACTTGGCCGGGCCCCAACTGGTTGCACCGCTGCGGGCATAAGAGGACATAAAGAACAGTTTGGTGCTGTTCGTCGTGTTCGGACCGGGTTTGTAGTAGTTATTGATGAAATTACACTCATGAGCCGAATTCAGACCGTTGTATTCTCCATCCGCCAGTTTAGCGGTATTCTCGCCTCCGTAACAACCGTTAGAACCTGCACCGAAGTTGTAAACGACATTATTGATATAATCGAGATAAACTACGTAGTCGTTGCTTTGTGCGCCGTTGAAGCGACAGGAACGCTTGTTATTATTGACCAGCAGGTTATGATGATAGGTTGCCGGCGAACCACCCCATTGGCATCCATAGCCACGCGCACCCTTCGGGTGACCACTGTCGTTCAAGCCCTCATGCACGATACAATATTGCACCGTGATAAAATGACTGTCGTAGGTATTCATGTTCTCCTCCGTGGACCAGCCGAACTCGCAATGGTCGATAATATAGTTCTCGCAGTTCTCTGCACCGAACGCATTCTGGGTAATTATATTACCGTTCACGTCGTTACGGCCGATACGAAAACGGATATTACGGATGATGAAGTTCTTGGAGCCGCCGCAGTTGACCTTGTTATGGGTAATG
>JAFWAK010000112.1 GCA_017507715.1 Paludibacteraceae bacterium
AGTTATTCCTTGTCGATTACGTTCCCTCTTGCCGGATGTCCTGAAAACTTAGCTATTTTCGGGCATATAAACCGCAAGGATGTAGTGGCGCAGAAACTGCTTTTTGACTGTGAAATCAGGAATGGATTATT
This sequence comes from Paludibacteraceae bacterium, assembly GCA_017507715.1. Lineage (GTDB taxonomy): Bacteria > Bacteroidota > Bacteroidia > Bacteroidales > Paludibacteraceae > Colicola. Next base: position 132 of record JAFWAK010000112.1, read on the forward strand.
CTATCGTCACGGCTCTATCACTATCACGGAGATAAGCGATATTGAGGTTAAGACGCAGTTCCTTGAAGGCAAGTCCGTCTCGAACTATGCCGACGATTTCGATATCATCTATATCAATGAAATGAGCCTTGGCTATCCAGACACTTCGCCGTCCTCGTTTCCTGCTAATTCGCACATAGCGCATAGCATAAGTAATGGGCTTAATTATCTTGCTTTGCCGTGGGTCAATAACTCCACCGGCAACCTTCAGAACCGCACCAACGATACAGACAACTGGCCTACGTCGTGGTATTACGATACGCGTGGACTGTCGTTCCAACCGTATCTCATTTATCTCCTAGAGCAGATCTGCAACGCGGTCGGCTATTCGTATGATTTCTCAAAGCTGATGGATAGTCAATATCGCTACCTTGTCGTATGCAATACGCTCCCATATGCGTGGAAGTGTTTCAACTGGGCAACGGCTTTGCCGCACTGGACGCTCACAGAGCTGTTTGAGCAATTGGAATATTTCCTCAATGGAGAGTTCGACATCGATCATGTTACGAAGCATATATCGTTCCGCTTCTCGACGGAAGCGATTGCTTCGGCTGGTACAGTTGAGTTAACGAACATCGTGGACGAGTTCTCCTCAACCGTGGAGGATGCTGGTTCTTGTAAATACAGGGAATACGTCAACCTCAAATTTGCAGAGTGTAACCACCGGAAATGGAAATACTATTCCTGCAAATGGTTCGTTGACATGATGAAAACGCAGGACGTTATTTTGTCCTATAGTTTGGGCACGTATAATAATGGCAAATTCTACAAGGAAGTAAATGGTGCGCAGCGTCTCTATATAGAAATGAGAGGTGCAGCGGACTATGTGCAGGAAGAATACAACGGCTGGAGTCCAAGCTATCTCTACTATTGCCGGAATGAAGATACATACTTTGTATTGCGCAACTATGGCTCGTATTTGGCTGACCCTAATCAGCCTGCCAATTTGTCCGGCAATACCCGCTATCTGAACACCTTGGAGCCGGTCAATATGTTTGGTGACTCTATCGTCGATGAGAATGCAGAGACGATTGAAATGAAGATTGTGCCGGTATGGATCGATGAAGCATACGCTGATGGTCAATTCAAAGGCAATGCCTTCTTCTTGGAATGTGGCGAATACCTGAACGGTGCCAATAATACGATACCATGGGACTATGCCGATAAGAAGCTATCGGCAGGCGAAAGTGAAAGGTCGGTAGAGTACTTTGACAAGTTGTATATGGGCTTCTGGACGGGTAGCACCTATAATGCTATGCGCGGGAAGTTATTGTTTCCGGTGATTGACAATGTGCTGACGTACCCGCGTGAAATGGACTTTGAGCTGACAGGCTTGAGTATGCGCCTGCGCTCTAACTTATTTGGATCAAATGCCAATACGCACCGCATAGCATCCAATAAGAAATACAAGTTCAAGTTCCTTGCGAAAGATATCCCGAATGTTCGTTCGCTGTTCGTCATCCATGGGCAGCGGTATATCTGTGAGAAGATAACCGCTACCTTCACGGAAGATGGAATGTCAGAGCTGATGAAAGGAGAGTTTTGGCTGGTCGAGGACTAATCCCCGACCGCCAATCTCTTAGAACTTAGCCGAGTGCTTGCGGACTTTCTCAACAAGGTTGTCATCCACGTGGTCACAGTAGATGGACGTAATGTTGAGGTTGTGGTGGTCTGCTGCTCCCTTGACAGTATTTGCATCTGCTCCATTATCAAACAGGCTGATAATACCCGTATCACGGAGGGAGTAGAGCTGCATGGTGTCCGGGAGGTGGCACTGCTTACGCATTTTGTCCCACGTCTTGCGGTACATGCGGGAACTGATAGGCTCCTTGCCGGGCAAGTAGCCGTTACTTATGAGGTAATCATCTTGGTTCGCTCCTTGGATGTTACGTCCAAGTATCTCAATCAGTTCGTCGCTCAACACGGCTTTACGCGAGTACTTTGTCTTGGTTATACTGCCATCCAAGTGGATTACCTTGTGCTCCAAATCAACGTCGCTCACGCGCAGTTTGCTGATTTCGGTCGGACGGATCAGCGATTGGAACACCAACTCACAGATGAGCAGATAACCCGGATTGTTATTCATAAACCATTCACGCATGATGGCACGTGCGTCTGCATTAATTATGGTACGCTTCTTGGCTTCTTTCTTCTTCTTGGAAATGCCGTAGAATGGGTTTTTCTCGATGAACTTCTTCTTCACGCACCAAGTAAAGAATGCTTGGGCGCTCACAAGGTTGTTGTTAAAGGTGGCATTTACCCAATTGTTCTTTTGGCGCTGCTCGTCCAGATAGCGGACTGCCATCACATCAGAGAAGTCCTTTAGCAACATATCCGGGCTTCTCTTATCACACCACTCAAGAAGCCTACGACTAAATGCCTTGTAGCCGCGTAGGGTGTCAGGACGAAGATCTTTTTCCACGTCACGGAAATACTGCTCGTAAACAATCTTAATAGGTACTGCGCCCGGGTTCTCCGTTTTGACATCCTCGTTAAAAGGATTCCATCCGTTAGCCAGCTTCATATTGAGTTGGCTACAGATAGTGTTCGCCTGCACTCTGAACTCCATTGCAGTGCGACAACGCTTGCGCAGATTGTTTAACCGGAACTTGCGACGCTCTAAGGTTTGGGTGAAAGGATTGGTTACGTAATACTCGATAAACCATCCGGTCGCAATGTGTTTCACTACCGCTGGGGCATAGCCCGCAAAGAGCGGTGAAAATTGACTAAGAGTTGACATTTTTTTTTCTCCATTTTCTTTGCTGAAAACAGAGTTACGATGCCAGATATTTTAGTGCTTTTGTTCGATTTATTTCCCGAATTTTTTGAATGAATTTTCGGGACATTTTCGGGCCACTTTAACCGAAAATCCGCCGTAACTTATTCAGTTACAACGGATTAGAGTTTTCGTCTTAAGCTCCCCACGACACTCGGAACCACAATCCGATGCTCTGCCAACTGAGCTATGACCACCATGCGCGAACTCCGTTCGCATTTTAGATTTGAGATTGGTAATTGGTGATTTAAACCACCCTAAAACCGATGCACAAAAGCCATTCTTTCTCAAAAGCGGATGCAAAAGTACTGCTTTTTTTTGACATGTGCAAATTTTTCGCACTTTTTTTGTAAAAAATTTTTATATATGAGAAAAAATTAGTGGTGACCCAACGTGAAGGCATGGAGATGGAGTTACGGTCGCAACAAGTGATTCCGTTCTGCGACAGCGTGGCATGGAACGGCATCATCTACCGCGAGTCAGCCGTACTGACAGACACCCTGCTCTCCACCGTTTACGGGTGCGACAGTATCGTGACGACCATTCTGACAAAAGGCATCCCGTTCCGCCATTACGAGACCGACTCCCTATTCATCGGCGAGACACTCAGTTGGCACGGCCTGACGATTAACGAAGCAGGCGAATACTACGACGAGCATACCAATCATTTCGGCTGCGACAGTACGTACGTACTGCGGGTGGTGCTGAAAGCCTCAGCGCCTCAGCCCAAGGTTAGCTCCACACGCATGACCATCTGTGAAGGCGATGCATTCCCGTGGCGCGGAGAGTCTCACACGCTGAGCGGCACGTATTACGACACCGTCTTCAACGGCAGCGAGATAGACACGCTCCACGTGCTGTATCTGACGGTACTCCATCCGACCAATATCACCTCCGCCACCGTGCAAGACATATGCGCAGACGCGCGCACATTCGATATCACATTCACGTACACGGGCGCACAACCGACGGCCTATAGCATCTATTTCGACCAACTGGCTAAAGATGAAGGCTTCAAGGATGTGATCAATCAGCAGTTGTACGGCGAGACACGTATCGCAAGCGCTCCGCTGCCCGAGAAACCGGAGGTCGTTTATCTGGAGCACACCAAATATGTCAAGCCGAATACCTACACCATGAGTCTGGTGCTCGACAACGGCATATGCGGCAAGAGCAGTGTGGATAGCATCGCACTCAAGATTAAGTATCCGAACTGGATCATCGAGCAGAACTGGAACGATATCGTTGTGCCGCTCAAACAAGAGCTGAACGGCGGATATGAGTTCTCACAAGTCGATTGGTATGTGAATGAAGTGCGTCAGATAAATAACGGCAAGGGATACATGCAGTATAACTTCCGCGACGGAGACCAAGTGGTGATGTCGGCTACGCGCAAGGGCGAGAACTACGCGATTGAGACCTGCCCGCTGACCATTCATATCAACTCGAACATCGCATACGACGAACCGGTTCTCGTCTATCCGACGCAGACACCGCGTTATATGCCGAAGGTAACGGTTGAGTCGCCGAGAGACGGTCAATACGAGATCTTCAACTCGACCGGCTTGATCATCAATAGCGGCGAACTCCACGAAGGACAGACGGACCTCATGCTGCCGGGCACTTGCGGCATCTATTTCATCCGCGTGCTGCAAGGCGATCAGGTAAGCAGCCACAAAGTACTCGTGTACTAAACAATAAACCCCGCGAATCACTCGCGGGGTTTATTATAATCACCAATTACCAATTACAAGTTCTTCTTCCAGAAAGAGGCTGTGATATCTTCCCAACCATCCCCTACCCGTTTGTAGATGCGTTGGTTGGTGGTCGGCGATTTGAGTCCGCCGAGACTCTCGATATACGGTCCGAACTTCACGTAGTCATATGTTTCCGCTTCGCTCGGGGTTCCCGGTCGGCCGCTATACCAGGCCGTCTTCAGGTCACGCACGTGTGCCGCCAGAGCACGTACTTCTGCCGGAGTGGCATCGCCGCCCATGAACGCCACGCAGGTGATCAAACCTTTGTAACGCGCAATAAGACCATCCAAGAGTTCCTCGTCCAACACTTCACCGATATCATCAGCCAAATGCGGACTATGGCAGCCCGGGCAGTGACAAGGACAACCAGAGAGGTTCAGCGCAAGCGTCACCTCTCCGGGAATCTCTTGAAATACTACATCGTACGATGCTACTTTAACCATTAACCGTTAAGCGTTAACCGTGATTAGCATTTCGGAGCTTTGGCAGCCTCTGCGTAATAACGCTGAGCGGCCTCTTTCTGGCGTGCCTCCGAGAAGTTGGACACGCGCTTCATATAGCCGATGACGCGAGTCAGGTAGTCCACGTTCTTGCTGTGGCAATGCGGGCACTCCTTCAGGTAACGCTTGTCGATATGACCGCAGTCGTTACAAACCGTGTTCGGAATATTGAAGGTGAAGTAGTTACAGCCCTCGATAGCGGCTACGCGCAGCAACTGGCGATACTGCTCTTGGCTCAAGTGCTCCTCCAGGTTGCAATGCAGCGCACTACCGCCGGTCAGGTGCTCGATATACTGACGTCCGTGCAGACGGAAGCGGTCAAGTACGTTCAGGCTCTTGTCCTCTACGATGTAGAAATAGCTGTTGTAGCAGTCACGCGGAACAACATAGCCGTCCTCGCGATCCCACTTGGCGTGCTTGACACCTACGTTCTCTGCCGGAATCATCTCGCAGTTGAACATTACGTCCTTCGTGCGGTACTCTTTGTTCTTCTTCTCGATGATGCCGAGCAGCTCCTGAACGAAGTGTGCATATTCGGGCGAGTCTTTAATCTCGATGCCGAGGAACTCAGCAGCCTCCACCAGACCGTTCACACCGATGGTCAGATACTGACGACCGATGTTGATATAGCCGGCGTCGAACAGCGGCAGCATACCCTTCTCCTGCAGGTTCTTCAGGTTCTCGTTGTAAGCCAACTGCACTTTATGCATCAGGTCCACTACGTCCTCGATATATGCCTGGTACGGAATGTTATTGCGTACGGCGTACTGAATAGCGCGGTTGAGGTTGATGGTAAGCACGGATTTCGAACCCGTCGAGATACCACCGGCACCCAGCGTATAGCTGAAGCTGTTATCCGTGATGGCATTACGCAGACGGCAGCAGCTCGAAAGAGAATCAGCATTGTCGCTCACATAGGTGAAGAACGAGTGACCCTTTGCGTACATCTCTGCCGTGAAATCGCCGTACTCCTTGTCCTTGATATCGCCGTTCTCAGCCAGCAGCGCCATCGTCTCTACCGGGAAGGTGAGCACGCAGCGTGTACGCTCTTCGTTGAACCAGTTCATGAAACGCTTCTGCAACCAGTTCAGACCGTCCCAATGCGGCGCCTCGCCGTTCGGGAAGCGGAAGTTCTCAAACAGGCTCTGGAAATAATAGCGGTCGTAGTAGCTGATATTCCAGAATACGGACTGGAAGTTACGGGCACCACTCGGCTGGTTCAGACTGTAAACAACCTGCTGGAAGCAGTCGGTAATCACCTTGTCGATGGTGCGACGTTTCTTGCTCAGGTCCACTACTTCGTCTGCGCGCTTGTAGTAATCCTCGCCGTACTCCTGCTCGATGAAATAGTTCATATACATAAGGAATTCGGGCGTAGCGCACGCGCCTGAGAGCATGGACGATACCATGAAGACCATGTTAATGAAACCGCCGCAGAACGATTTGAGGTTGTGAGGAGGCGTAGCGTTACCGCCGATACTCTTCGTACCGCCAATCAGCCACGGATACATCGTGATGGATGCACAGTAGTTAGCCAGGTTCGTCTCGTCGTTCTTGTAGATGAAGTGCTGGTTGAGCAACTGCATGTAGCGGTCGGACAACTCCTTGCCGTACATCGATTTGATACGCTCGGTCAGCAAACGGCGGTTCAGACGAATGAAGCCCTGCTTCGGCAGCTCACCGATCAGCGTAGCGATATTCTTGTGCTCTACGTTGGCATTCGCATCGAATTTCGAGCCCTCAGCAGCATTGGATGCCTGTACGTAGTTCATCATGAAGTCCAGACGACGCTGCGTGTCACGATCCTCCGTATGCTGATGACGATACAACATGTATGCTTTGGCCACTTGATTGTAACCCTCCGCCATGAGCGCAACCTCCACTTGGTTCTGTATCTCCTCTACGGTCGCATTGTTATGTACTCGCAAGTGCGAAAGGATGGAGGTCAGAGCCTCTTCCGTTGCAAACGCACCTACTGCTAAGAATGCCTTCGAGATGGCATTTTTGATCTTGTCAATGGTAAAAAGTTCCTTCTTACCGTCACGTTTGATAATGTATGTTTCCATAATATATTGTTTGTTATAACTGTTTTGCGAACGATAAACATCCAGAAATCCAGTAACCCGGAAACCCAGAGCCGAAAATGCGATGCAAAAGTACTGCTTTTTTTTTATATACGCAAATTTTTTAGCAAGAAAATTCATTTTTTTTGACAAGAAAAGTTATTAACATTTTTCAAAAGTTGTCCAAAATAAAATCGTAAATCATTTATTTGCAGCACTTTATAATTTTTGAAATGTCGAAAAGTTGTCCAAAATAAAAAGTTATCAACAATTACAGGTGAACTTTTTAGTAAATTTAAGGTATTTTAAGAATTACTCCCATTATACACTCTTCGCATGCTGGAGAAGTGCTGGTAAGGTGCTTGTAATGTGCTGGTAAAGTGCTAGGTAAATGCTATTAGACCCTAAAAAAACAGCCCGCCAAAGCGAGCTGTTTTCATATTCTTTTCCCTACAGGGAGGAGTGAGAGATTGGCTGATTATTTCACAACCGTACCAACAGCATTGTAACGAACGCCATTCTTCTCAATAACGAGTTGACCGTTTACGATGCGCTTGGTTGCAACGATCTCTGCCTCGGCATTCTCAATTCCTTCCGGATACTCACCCAGACGGCTGTAGATACCTTGTCCCCAAGTGTTGGTAGCAGCTACCTCAATAACGCCGTTCTCCAGAACAGTTACCGTACCTTCATTGAGCAACCACATCGGTACATTGATGTAACCCTGCTCATCCAGGCTACCAGCGAACGAACCGTAGATATACTGGTCAACCGTACCGTTCGTAACAGTACCTGCTGCGTAGGTATCGTTGATAGGATAAACGCCTGCAGGCAGCTCGGTCGTACCGGCAGCTACGTTGAACTCGATGGAGATTGTATTGTTCTCTGCATCCTGAGCCTCAACGAAGAATACGTTGTACTGAGCCAGATATTGATCGTCAATATTGTAAGTCGGGAACTTGATATAGAAGCCCTCGTCCTGGCTGTCGTACTGACTGCCCTGCGGCTCCTCCTCGTAGTCCTCAACGGTAGCGGTGAGGTTGAGGGTGAACTCGATTACATCGGAGTTGTCGTCGTAGTTCTGGCCCTTGAGCGTACCGGTGATGGTAGCGTTCTGGCCGCTAACAGCTACAACGACATTCGCATCTACCATGTCGTAGTACAGCGTGTCCGAACCAACCACTTTCACTACATAGGTGTAGTCAGCCATCAGGTCAGAACGTCCGTAGGTACCCGGGATAGAAGCAGCATAAGCAGCGATGGTTACCATCTGGCTAGCCGTAGAACCGATGAACTGCCAAGCTTGACCCTCATAGTTGGTGAGCTTACCGCTCATGGTGATGGTCTCTTGGCTGGTAGCGTCCGGAATAACATATTGCAGGTTGAGCGTATATTGTACGCCGTCCATGCTCAGTACAGTACCGGTGATAGCTACGCCGGTAGCGGTGTTAGCTACGGTGATCGTACCCTCGTAGATCTCAATCTCGCCTTCTGCATTCTCAATGCCCAGCTCAACTTCATCTGCATCAAACGCGCCCAGATAGTCATCCGACGGCAGGTACATACTTACGGTATAGTCCTCGTTGCTTGCCTCTACGATGATGATTCCGAACCAACTTGCATAGCTATCATCCAACACGAGGTTGGTAGCGGTGATGGTCTCGTAGCTCTGTGCGGTAGGAGCCGTGAAGGAGAACGTTACATGATATACATTACCATCTTTTGCCAATATCCATCCCTCAAGAGAGATCGTACCGTTGTTCTCAGCTACTACACAGTGAGCGCTAACAGCCTCGAAATCATTCACGTAGGTGTATTGGAGTTCCATGTCCTCTTCGCCGTACGTACCTGCAGGAGCACCCTCAGCACACGGGAAAGTGAAGGCGATCTCATAGTCGTTGTTCTCAGCGCTCAACTGGCACAGACCATCGTCGTAGATAGGCTTGTTAGCATTGGTTGTAAAGACAACGTCAATGGTGTCACCGGTGATGATGAACGGAGCCTGATCATAAGCCAGGGTGTAGTTGTTACCCAGCGTGTCGGTGAAAGCAGCAGCAAAATGAACTAACTCCTGCTCCTCGTACATCGTAACCGTCTTGGTCAGCGAAGCCGAAGCATACGTCATCTTGCCGTCAGCACCACGCATGTAGGAGTAGTTTGCAATCATGTCAGCCAAGGTGTAGGTCTGACCGAGTGCCAACTCATTCGTACCTTCTGCTACTACGATGTCGAAATAGTAAACGTTCTCATCTGCGTCGTACAGCTTTACCCATACGTCGTTGTCGGTAGCGTAGAAGTTCTCTGCATAGTCCACGATGGTAACGTCGTAGTTGTCGAGCTTAGCCTGCGGAGCCTTGAAAGCGACAGCTGCACGCTCTGCTTTCTGCAGACTCGTTGCCGGAAGGGTCTGATGAGCCTTTACAGTCTTCACAGCCTCCATAGCCTCTGCCTGTTTGCTCTTACCAAGCACCTTTGCAGGTACTGCACTTGCGCTCAATAAAATCGCCAGAGCGCATACTAAAGAGAAAAATTTCTTCATAATACCTTAAATGTTTTAGTTAATAATTGATTTGTTAGAAAATGTCGTATTTTAATAACACTTTAATACGCCTATTCGATTTTTCTTTACATTTTGCAACAAAAACGGCGCAAAGGTAATGCAAAATAACTGCATAAACAAGAATTTCGCACCCAAAAGCACGAAATTCTCAAATTTGCCAACTTAACTTTGCAAAACTACGCGTTTTTCAGCAGGTATTCCGCCCGCTTGAGCGCTACGTGGATATTCGGACATATATTGTCCGGATTCATCATCTGCTCGATACCACCGGTCTGCAACTGATGCAGCACATGCGTCTTGACGCCCGAAAGGATGATTGTTATACCCTCCTTATGCGAGCGCTCGATAAGCGTAGCGAGGTTGTGCATAGCCGTCGAATCGACGAACGGCACCTTACGCATGCGGATGATACGTATCGGATATTCCTTGCCCGATACATGCAGCATGATTTCGTCGAAACGGTTCGCGATACCAAAGAAATACGGACCGTCTATCTCATATACCTCCACGCCCTCCGGAATGATTAGATGCTCGAGGTTCGACTGCACGTCGGTATCTTCGTTCGGATCTATCTCCTTATGTAAAGTACGGATGTGCGTCTGTTCGTTTGTACGCATGAGGAACAGCACAAGTGCCAACAAAAGACCCACTTCGATTGCTATCGTCAGATCGAATACCACCGTCAGGAAGAACGTGATCAGCAGCACCCAAAGGTCGCGGTTCGGATGTTTGATCAAGCCGCGGATGGTCTTCCAGCCGCTCATTGAATATGCCACCATGATCAGTACTGCAGCCAGACAACTCATTGGAATCATACCAACCAACTGCCCCATGAATAGCAGCACAAGCAGCAACACCACGGCATGGATGATACTGGCTACAGGCGTACGGCCGCCGTTATTGATATTGGTCATCGTACGTGCAATAGCGCCGGTGGCGGGAATACCGCCGAAGAACGGCACCACCACGTTTGCCACGCCTTGCGCGATGAGTTCGGTATTCGAATTATGCCTGTCACCTATCACACCGTCTGCTACCATTGCGGACAACAGACTCTCAATAGCGCCTAACATGGCTATCGTGAAGGCCGACGGGAATAGTTTCTGCACCATTGTGAAGAAGGTCTCACCTTCCGCCAGTTCCAATGACGGCATATGCGGCGCAGGCACGCCATGAGGCAGTTCATACAGGTCGCTGATGGTCTGCAGACCCGCTAATCCCCACGATGCCGGCGCATAGGTCTTGAGCAGCCATACTACAAACGTAGCCAGTATAATCGCAATCAACGAACCCGGGATACGCTTCGTCAGATACGGCATGCCGATACATACAGCCAGCGAGAACAAACCGATGCCCAGCGCCCACCAGTTAATACTGAAATGCTGTGCGTAGAAGATCCATTTGTCCACAAAGTTCGCCGGTACGCCACTCAAGCCAAGACCGAAGAAATCATTCATCTGCGTGCTGAAAATCGTCAAGGCGATACCTGCCGTGAAGCCCACGATAACCGGGTATGGCACGAACTTGATGACGCTTCCGAAGCGCGCAAAACCCATCAGTATAAGTAAGATACCAGCCATCACAGTTGCCATCATCAGACCACTCAGACCGAACTGCTGGATGATGCCGTAGATGATCACGATAAACGCACCGGTCGGACCGCCTATCTGCACTTTGCTGCCGCCGAAAACGGATATCAGCAGACCGGCTATGATGGCCGTTATCAGACCTTCCGTCGGACCCACACCTGACGAAATACCGAATGCGATGGCAAGCGGAATAGCTACGATACCTACTATCACGCCGGCAAGAGCATCCTGACCGAACTGCGCACGACTGTAACGACGCAAGGTGCCGAATAGTTTAGGAGCAAAAACTTCTTTGATTGAATATTGCATTTTTGTTATGTGGATTTTTCAAATTTGTAAAAACAGCTGCAAAGGTACTACAAATTTTTTAAACGTACAAACTTTTAGCACAAAAATAAGTCTGTGCTCGCACAAGCGTATTTTTTGCACGGAAAGTTTGTGGTTTGCACAAAAGTGCGAACGTACTTTCGGGGGAATGGCGAGTGAGTTTACAAACGAGACAGGCGGCGTCCGAAGGTACTTGGTAATAAAAAAAATTATTTTTTTTTTGCACATGTCAAAATAAATTAGTAATTTTGCACAGTTTTTTGATAAAAAAGGCCTTTTAGGCAGTATCGCAAGCATATTTGAACTGTTTATAAACACAATAATCTGTATGAAACCATTAAATGAATTGACCATTGCGTTGGCAAGTGACCACGCTGGTTTTGGACTGAAATCCATGATTCAACTCTTCCTCGAGCGCGAAGGCGCCAAGGTGGTGGATTTCGGTTGTCACTCGATGGAGAACTGTGATTTCCCTGATTTCGCACACCCCATGGCTACGGCCGTAGAGAAAGGCGAATGTGACCTCGGTATCGGTTTTTGCTATACCGGTAACGGTATGAGCATGGCCACGAACACCCACCCGCATGTACGTGCTACTGTTTGTTGGGAACCGCGTCTGGCGGAGAATGCTCGTCGTTTCTTCGACTCGAATGTCCTCTGTCTGCCTGCCGGCTGTGTTGCACCGGACAAAGCACTCGAGATCATTCATACGTTTGTAACCACTCCGTATGAAGGCGGTGAGCGTTACGACCGTCGTATCCATCATTTGGCGAATCCGAATAACTACCGTATCGAGAACGGTGAATGGATTTTATTGGACAAATAAAGATTTAAAGAGATAAAGATATGAAGTTTAATGTAAAATTGCATATTCTGGCACCACTCACAGCAGCTGTAGTGCTGCTCATGTGGTTCTTGCCAAGCAAAGCCTTCGGCATTGACGGCCTGACGGTCGTGCAGCAGCGCACCATCGCTATCTTCTGCTATGCGGCGCTCATGTGGATGTTCGAGATCATCCCTGCATGGGCTACTTCGGTTACCACCATCGTCTTCCTCCTCTTGGCGGTCTCCAATAAAGGTCTGACAAACGAAGAGATGGGTGCTTTGGTTAACTTCAAAGAACTGATGGCGGCCTTTGCAGACCCGATCATCATGCTCTTCTTGGGTGGCTTCGTTCTGGCTATTGCAGCCAGCAAAGTCGGACTGGATGTCGTGCTCGCGCGTGTCATGTTAAAACCCTTCGGCACCAACCCTAAATGGGTGCTGCTCGGCTTCCTCACGCTCATCAGCGTGATGTCCATGTTCATGTCCAATACCGCTACTGCAGCTATGATGCTTGCCTTCTTGGCCCCTGTGCTGCGTACACTTCCTGCAGATGGTGGCGGTCGTATCAGCCTTGCCATGGCGATTCCTATTGCTGCCAATATCGGTGGTCTGGGAACGCCTATCGGTACGCCGCCGAATGCAATCGCTATCGGTCAGTTGGCCGCTATGGATATCAATATCGGCTTCGGCGCATGGATGATCCGTATGGTGCCGGTAGTCATCATCATGATTCTCTTTGCATGGTGGTTACTGCAGTTCCTCTTCCCCTTCAAAGCCAAGGATGTGAAGATCGTTATCCAACCCGATGAAAACCATAAGATTGGTTGGGAGTTCTGGGTTGTAACCGTTACGTTCATCGTTACGATCCTCCTCTGGATGACGGGTGAGTTCACTCACCTCAACTCGAATGTGGTTGCCCTCATCCCGTTTGCCGTCTTCGCACTCGTAGGCATCTTCAAACGTGACGACTTCGAGAAAATCGACTGGCATGTACTCTGGATGGTTGCCGGTGGTTTCGCTATCGGTACGGCCCTCAATAAGACCGGTCTGGCGGCTGCCCTCGTAGAGGCCATTCCGTTCGGCTCGTGGTCGGCTATTGCCGTGCTCATCATCGCCGGTCTGCTCGGATGGCTCCTCTCTAACTTCATTGCCAACTCATCGGCTGCCAACCTCCTCGTGCCTATTCTTGCTGTCGTAGGTACCGCCATGAGTGAGCAGTTAGGTGCTTTCGGAGGTGTGACCACCTTGCTCGTCTGCGTAGCAGCTTCCACTTCGTTTGCTATGTTGCTGCCGATTTCTACGCCGCCGAATGCCATCGCTTGCTCGACCGGTCTTATCAAGACCAACGAGATGGCGAAAGTGGGACTTATCATCGGTCTCGTAGGTATCGCCCTGGCATATGCTGTTATACTTATCTTCCCGTTCAAATAAGATGAAACGTTTATTATCCATAGCATTGCTTTTCGCGGTTCTCTGTACGCCGGCTATGGCGCAGGAGACCGCCAAGCAGGCTAAAAAAGAAGCTGTCAAGAGCCATCTCAAGCAGCATTTCAAACCCTACGGCTTCATTCGTAATTATTTCACGTATGACAGCCGCGAGTCTATCACCGGTACGGGTGACCTATATAACTATCAGCCAAGAGACGAGTATTGGAATCAGACCGAGGCAGACGCAGAAACGTCCGGTGTTCCCCGCGAAGACCTGAACGCAGTCAGCACCTTCCGTTTCCTGAGTCTGACGACCCGCGTGGGACTGAATATCGTCGGTTACCAATGGCGCGGAACGGAGTTCAGCGGAAAGATTGAGGCGGACTTCTATACCGGCTTGAGCACCAAGACAGGACCTGCTACCGTCTTTACCGGAACACACTCGGTCACCGGCGTAGCGCAGTTTCGTTTGCGTCAGGCGTACGTAGCGTTGGGTTGGGACAGCCTGCCTATGTTAGGCGGTAAGGACTTTGCCCGCGTAGACCTGACTATCGGTCAGACCTGGCATCCTATGGCTGCTGACCTCTGTGATGTTATTTCCCTCGCTTCCGGTGCACCCTTCGGGCCGTTCAACCGTTCCCCGATGGTGAAGATGGACGCCCGTCTCGGTAAGTATGTCACCTTGACGGCGGCCGGCCTTTGGCAAATGCAGTATAACTCCACCGGCCCGAATGCCCAGTCGGCGGAGTATATGCTCTACGGTAAGACGCCTGAGGCGTATCTTGGACTCTCCGTTCACACCAAAGGTTTCTTGATGCGTGCCGGCGCGGATGTATTGAGCATTAAGCCCCGTAATCTCGGGAAGGTCAAGGATGCGAGCGACAAGGACGTATCAGTGACGGTCAATGACCGTATTACTACGGCTTCGCCTTTCCTCTATTTGCAATACAAGACGGGCGAGTTCTCCATCAAAGCCAAGACCATCTTCTCGGAGGCAGGCGAACACATGAATCTCAACAGCGGATACGGGGTCAAAGCCAAGAATGCCGACGGTTCGTGGGAATACACGCCGCTGCGTACATCATCGTCGTGGATAAGCATCGTCTATGGCGGCAAAGTGGGTGCGCAGGAAGATAAACATCCGCAGAAATTGCAGGGTATCCTGTTTGCCGGTTATATCCAGAACCTCGGAACGAAGGAACTGCTCTACGATGGCGATAATGACGGCCATCCCGATGCATTATATACTCCGCGTCCATCCTCGATGAACCGCATGTGGCGTGTTTCGCCTACCCTCCTCTATACGGTGGGTAAGTTCCAACTCGGTCTGGAATATGAGGTAACATCTGTGCAGTATGGTGACGGTAAACTCAACACCAACGGTCTGTCAACCAACGGTCTGCATTGGGTAACCAACCACCGCGTACAATTGATGACGAAATACAACTTCTGATGAGTCGGGAAGAGAAAGCCAATACATGGACACACCTTGTGCCCTTCGTAGCCGTGCTTGGCTTAGCATGGCCGCTCTTGCATCTCGCCCTCCAATCACAAATCACAAATTATAAATCACAAATATTAGGAACGAGCCTGTTTCTTTTGGGCTCGTTCCTAATGTTCGGTTCCTCCACCCTCTACCATGCTGTCTCGCACCCTGTGCATAAGGCGCGGTTGCGTATCTTTGACCATATATCGATATACGCTATGATAGCGGGTTCGTACTCGCTTATATGCCTGTCTGTAGTGGGAGGTTGGGCCGGATGGACGCTTTTCATCTTCCTCTGGACCTGCGTCTTGACCGGTATCATCGGTAAAATCGTCGCGTTGGGCAGACACCCGCGTCTGTCGTTGGCGCTCTACCTGGCTATGGGTTGGGTGGCACTGCTCATCCTATGGCCTATGTGGCAGCATATGCCGCACGCCGCCTTCTGGTGGATAGTAGCCGAAGGTATCTTCTACACCATCGGCTCATATTTCTTCAATCACGATGAAGAACACGCGTTCTACCATGCCATATGGCATGTGTTTATCACGCTCGGCGCCGCGTCGCACACTATCGCCACGTGGCTTATCTTAGTTTAGTCTTTCCGGAAAATACGGTATTCGTAGGCCGTCAGATTGAGGTTTGAAGCCAGCGTCACTTCCTGTCCGGTCTTCATATCTTTCACTTTGGCCGCTTGGTATGCCGCCGGCAGTGTCACAATCTGCGCGCTGTTCTGATGGTTGCAGATGACGAGCAGCCTACTCTCGCCTTGCGTGTATTCCACGTACGGCACTTTGTCATCCATCGCACCGGCACTCTTCGTGCCTTTGCGTATATCACGTGTGTCTTGATAGGCCTTCAGCAGCGTGGCGTACGCATTACGAGTTTCTATCTGCGTACCGGCCGCCTTTACGAAAGAGAGTATCTTGTAATTGAAGAAATTGATTTTCTCTATATACCCTATTTCTTGCGAAGAGTAAATCATCGGTGTGCCGCCCATGAAGATTGTTAGACAGAAGGCTGACATCTCGCCTGCAGCTGTCTTGAAGATATCTTTCGGAGCTTTCTCGCTGCATTCGTCATGTGTGGTCACATAGCGGAGACGGTCTTTGCCTTCAGGCGTGTTCCTGAACTCCGCGTCACTGATTGAAATCAGCCCTTTGACGGTCGTCTTACCGCTGTAGAGGTTCTCGATGCCCGTCAGGTAGTTCCAACTGTAAATCAATCCGAAGCCCGCGTTATACAACCCCGCGTTCTGCGTCTCCGCCAGTAGAAAAGCATTCGGTTTGACCTGCAGGATAGCCGTTGTCGCCTGTTTCCAAAACTCATTGGGTACGCCATGCGCGTAATCGCAACGGAAGCCGTCGATATTCGCCTCGTCAACCCAGTAGAGCATGCACGCCGTCATAGAATCGCGTACGGCTTGGTTGGAATAGTCCAGGAATGTCACATCGTTCCACATCTTCTCATCGGCAGTCTGGGCCTCTTGGTACCAATCCGGATGAGCAGTCACCCATGAATGATCCCATGCCGTATGATTTGCAACCCAGTCGAGGATGACAAGCATATGGTGCTCATGGCAGGTATTGACCAGACTGATCAGGTCGTCCATTGTGCCGAAAGCGGGGTCAATAGCACGGTAGTTCTTCACGCAGTACGGCGAGTTGACACTATTCTTCGTGCCGCGCGGATGAATAGGCATCAGCCATAGTACATTCACCTGCATGCGCTCTAGCTCAGGCACATATTTCTCTATCTCCTGAAAGGCTTTGGTCTGCGCAAACAAGCGTTCGTTGCATTCATAGACAACAGCGGATCGGTCTCCTAAGTTCGCGTCCGGATTATTGGTGCAAGAGAGCATGGCGCTCGCCAGAAAAGCAATGAGCAGCCAATAATAAGTGAGGTGTCGCATGGTTAGAATGGGTTATTGGTTAAGCGGATGTTCAGCAAAATATTTCCACAGAGGCGCGGCGTGCAGGGCTTGGATGATCTCTCCGTCCTGCAGCATTTCCATCACCTGCGCCGGCTCCATGATATCCACATGAATATCCTCCGTCAGCTCTTGGTGCTGTTCGCGCTTCTTCTCCACGCCGGTGGCGAGGAAGGTATAAGAATGGTTGTTATGGTTCGTCGGGTTCGGAGAGAGGGTCATGAACAAGCGCCATTCGCCGCCTTCATACCCGGTCTCCTCACTCAACTCGCGTTGGGCCGCCTGCAATGGTGTCTCACCCGGGTCCACCACGCCCGCCACTAACTCATAGTGCGTCTCGCCCAACGCATGACGGTATTGGTCTTCCATCACCATCTTACCGTCTTTGGTCAATGCGATGACGTTTATCCAGTCGGGAAACTCCATCACGTACCACGTGGGTATCTGCTTGCCCGAAGGCAACTCTACACACTCCTGTCGTACGGACAACCACGGACCCAGCCGAAGGATATTCTCACTCTTCAGCACTTTCCAAGCCCTATTCTTCAGTTTCGGATACGCCATACGCTTTCGACGCATTAATCGTCGTCTGTTTTATTGTTTAGTAAACTTAGCTATTACTGTGCGGTGGTCCTGATGTGATACGCCGCCGCGGAAATGCTCGCCTTTCCAATCGTAGGTCCATTCCATCTTGCCTTCAGCCGGGAACGAAACTTTGTACTCAAAGTTGTACTCCATGTCTTGGCGGTTAAATCCGTCCTCTTTACACAAGTTGAGCATGCCGTTCTCGATAAGGATCATGCCTTCGTATTCACCGCCGTTTATCGACAGGAAATTCTCGGTGTAGAAATACTGTATACCATCTTCACCGGCGTCTTTCTTGGTGATAGTCAGCGTGCCCTTGTTGATCGTGGAATCAACTTCTACGATATTATCATCGGTGTTGACTTGCTTGATACTCCAGCTGTTCAGTGTCCATGTGCCGATCATCTTGTCATAATCTACTTTCGCTGGTTCAGGTTCATTCCCGTTGCATGCGCAGAAACCAGCCATCAATACTGCTAAAAAGAGTACTTTCGAAAAAATCTTTTCCATTGTCTTGCTAATTAGTTGATTGTATTGAAATATTTTGCGATGCAAAAGTACTGCTTTTTTTTGAGATACGCAAATATTTCTTGAATTTGTACAAAAAAAGCAGTCGTGCTGCGCAAATGAGCGCGGCAGGCCGCAATTGCTGCGACTTTCTCAGTCCTTGCTGGTTACTCGTCTAACTTCACCTCCATACAGGTCTTGCGGGTGAACATGCCTAAGCCGCTGTAGAACGCCAAAGCCGCCTTATTACCGGCCCAGACGTTAAGCGTGAGCGACTGGCATCCCTGTTCCTTCGCCCAGTCGTGCACATAGTCGAACAATTGCCGGCCCACATGCTGTCCGCGTGCGGTTTCGTCCACGCACAAATCATCGAGATACAAGGTACGCCTGTCCTGCAGCAACCGGTCATCCTGAGTCTGCTCGACGCGCACAAAAGCATATCCGATAACTGTGTTCTGCTCATAGACGAAGACGGGTGTCAAGGCATCCGACAACAGTTGGCGCAGTTGCAGCTCATCATACTTGGTTGTGTGCGGTTTGAAGAGGTCCGGTCGTAACTCATGATGCACCATATTGACCTGATGCAGCAGTTCTATCAAACGTGGAATGTCCTGTTCAGTAGCCTTTCGTATCATGGTTGTTATAGTATTTGCCCGGTGAGATCGTAGAGACCTACCATAATAATTGCGCTGCAAAGATACAAAAAAATTTTGACATGAGCAAATAAAATTCTGGTTTAAAGGCAAAGGGAAAAGAAATACCTTGCATAAATCAAAAAAATATTGGCATATCTCGCAGTAATCGTGCCCTTGCGGCTAAGACGAATTATTGTACCTTTGATGACAATTCATGCTTGCCACAGGAACTGTTTTTTGGGGTCCTTTTGGCACTTTTTTTGTTATAAAATGAACGATTACGAATTATCGGTGTATGCAGTTGTGAGAGCGCACTCGAAAACTGAATATTAACCGATAAAGATTCAACCAAAATGAATAGAAAGTATTTGATTATTGCAGTAGCAGTTCTAGCACTGGGCTGCATCGGGACACTTCAAGCGTTCACACATTTGGAGACGCAAGAACCCCAAGAAATCCGTGGTATTGTTGTGGATGAGTACGATGCCGCATGGTACGAACAACAGCAAACATTGTGGTTAAAGAAGGCACAAGCCAATCCTACTGACGAGCACGCATGGGAACAGTGCTTCAGCGCGGCACGTTATGCCGATAAGCTCCAAGAGCAGTATGGAATGACCGATCGCAAAAAAGCTGTACTTGACGAGATGGCGAAACATATCCCTAACTCGTTTACGTATAACCTCGCCATGTACCAAACAAAACGTGATATGTACGGCGAGGACGCAAGTCCGTGGGCAGAAAAGGCATTGCAACAGATTCCGGAAAACATCGGTCGTCAAGATGCATCCATACTTATCGCTTATCTGGAGATGAGCGGCAAATGCTTCAGCGATAAAAAGACACAAGAGACCAGCCATGAACTCATCGAGTTGCTGTACAAAAACAACGCTTACCCAAGTTATTTGCTCCGTTATGCCGACAATTGTATGCGCGGCATGGAGGGAAACGCACTATACTTCATTAACGGCGATGTGCCTTGGTATGGATCGCGTATTCTGCAAGAAGCCTTGGATTTGCACAAAGACAAGAAAGTAATTCCTATTGCGTTCCTTGCTATACCAGCCTATCGTGACGCTCTCTGTCAATCGCTTGGCATTAAGCCATTTGATGCCAAAGAGAATTACGATTCCATAGATAATTTGTACCATGAGGTGCTAGAATATATCATCAATAAGAGCAAGCGTCCGGCATACTTCTCGCCGCACTTCAATTCTTCACAAGCCGATGATTTTCCTTTGAAATTATATAACGAGGGGTTGGTATTCCGTTACTCGGCAAAGCGCTATGACAATATGGCTGTAGCCCAGCGGAATGTGGAAGAGAAATATCACTTGGAGTATCTGTTGGAGCCACTGTATGTCAACGAGGAGCAATGGCAAGGCAGCGAACGCATCCAACTCAACTATATGGTCATGCTTGCACCAGTAGTAAAAAACTACAAGCAAGCAGGTGACACATTGCACGCCAACCGACTGGCACGCTATCTAAGTGCAGCCGTTACGAGAACGTCGCTTCCGCAAGAAGAAAAACAAAAGTATTTCAACCTACTGAGCGACAAGAAATGATAGCACTATTTGTAAACTATAAATCTCTTTCCGACAGGCAACTCATGGAGCGTGTTCGTCGGAAAGACGATGAACACGCATTTGCGGAAATCTATCGCCGTTATGCCCGATTGCTGCAAGGTTTCTTATTCCGCAGGTTAGGTGGCGACGTGGAGCAATCCTCGGATCACATGCAAGACACGTTCTTGAAAGTGTGGTCTTCACGGTGGAATTATTCAGACGGACAATCGTTCCGCACCTGGATATTTACCATAGCCTACAATCTTTGCAAGAACACATATAGGCAAAATCAGCATGAGCAAGAGTACCTTGATTCGCTTCCGACGAACGAGCCGATTGCAGAAGACAGCACCCCGCTGAAATTGGATGCAGCGACATTTGATAGTGCTTTACAACAAGAACTTGCCCGTCTCAATGAGGCGCAACAAATGTTGTTTGAACTTCGCTTTACGCAGGAGTTAACCGTACCGGAAATAGCCGCGATTATTGACATTCCGGAAGGCACTGTCAAATCGCGTCTCAATACATTAACTAATTATCTACGACTAAAATTGAAAGATTATGAATAAGACTTTTGAATCCCAACTATCTGCTTCTGCGCGTCGTATGCGCAAGCAATCGGAAAATAATCTCTCTGTTCTCGAGACGATTGTTATTCCGCAAAAACGCACCCGTTACTGGGGATGGATAGCGACACCAGCTGCCGCTGCCGTTGGTCTGCTGATAGGACTTTTCATTCATCGCCCGGCAGAGCGTCAAGACAATTTTACTGTGCCCGTTGTAGTTGCTTCCGACAATTCCGGTCATAGCATTGTGGAAGACGGTACGGATTATAGTTTGTTAGTATCGCTATAAAAAGGCTCAAATTGTGACAAAATTGTAATAAACTTGTATAATTCGAAAAATTGTCGTACCTTGGCACTCAGTTTTAGCATAGTATATTAGGCTTTTATTAGGTTATTATTAGGATATTATTTGGTTTTTAATATGCTACTAAGCCGAGACCAAGCGTATCCTCATGGCTGCCAAATACCTCAAAGCAACACCTTATGGAAAACATCATAAAGAATGGATTCCTACATAAACTTATAATTTGATTTGTTTGTTGTGTTTGCTTTACTGTTCGCTTTATTTCGTTGTTTCATTATTTCTTTTTTCTTTTATTTGGGAACGCTGTATGCGGTTCCATTGCCCCCTTTTTCTTGTATTGTTTGCTTTCGGAGATTACGCTGCACGGAGAGATAGTTTGCTCCGTGCAGCGGCATGCTATCAATAATCATTTTTGATATTTGTATGTGAAAACATACGATATATCGACTGAAAAATGCAGAATGTAAGAAAATGATTACTTTTTTGCAAAAAATGATTAGTGATTATTTAAAAAAAAGCAGTACCTTTGCGCCAAATTTCTAACATCTATGAGTAAAACACGAATCATATTTCTTCTTTTAGCGGCGTGGATGGTCCTTCCAGTGGTGGGTCAAGAGGCTGTTGCTACGCAGTTGAGGTACTACGCTGAGAGGTATTCCGGGACTCCGGATGCGCAAAAACGTATCCGGTTGGCAAATGATTTCTTTTCTTATTTGCAGAAGATAGACTATTTGGACGAATCAGTTGTCTTTCCGAATGATGCGCATATCGATTCCGTGGATGTGAACGTCTATTACTATATCGCGGAGTGGTACTACGGCGACGGGCAATACAGCCAAGCAACAGCATATTGCTCCCGTGCGGCTGAAGCATGTTCGGAGACGCTGGGCGTCACCCCGCAGGTTTATTTCACGCAGGTGAGGATGAAGAAGGCGAAATATCTGCTTCTCAACTACCGTGACATCACCGTCAACGAGGTGGCGGAGAAATGCGGCTACACATTGATGACCAATTTCACCCGTGCTTTTGCACGTTATTATGGTATCAAGCCGAGTGAAGTGAGGTTACAAAAACCTGATACTGAAATTACCCCCCCCCCACGGCGAAGGGCGGCATAGCGGAAAATAACCTATCTTCGCAGACCCTATAGACGGTGCGCATGAATAATGCGTTCCGCCTTTTTGCGTTTTACGCACTTATAATGATCTTTGACATATTGGATTACCGAAACAGGAGACGCAAGTCCGTTTGCAGGAAATCAGCCAGAGGCATTCCCTCGTTTCCTACGACAAAGGCTTGCAGCGGCTTGTATTTGCTGCTGAAGAGATGCAGTCCGGCGTTGGTGCGGGCATTGTTGCTTTTCACCTCTATCGCCACCACGGACAGACCGCGCTGGAGGATAAAATCCACCTCGGCGTTATTCTCCCGCCAGTAGTAAACCTGCATGCGGTGTTTCTCCGCCTGGGATAGCAGATAACTGCCTACCGCCGATTCCACTTGCCGTCCCCACAGGGCGGCATCGGTCCGGACGGAATCAAAAGTGGTCTGGTTATAGACATTCATCAGCGCGTTGTCAAACACCTGCAGTTTCGGTGTGCTGCTGTACTTGCGTGCTTTGTCGCGTGCGTATTTCTGCAACCCCGATACCAGATTGGCTTCCGCGAGCAGTTGCAGATAGTTGGCGAGCGTGGTGGCATTGCCTGCTTCCTGCAGGTTGCCTAACATCTTCCTGAATGACAACTCTTCACCGGAGTAGGCGCAGCACATCGTGAACAACTGGCGCAGCAAAGCGGGTTTGTAGATATTGCTGGTTTGCAGAACGTCTTTGTTGATAGAGGCCTCTAAAATGGCATTCTCGACATACGCCCGCCATCGGTCTTCGTCAGCAATCATCTCTGCCGCACCGGGGTAGCCGCCATAATAGATATAGGTGTCGAGATCCCAACCGAACGCCTCGTGCATCTCGGAGTAGGTCCAGTGCGTCATGCGGATGAGTTCAAACCGTCCGGCTAAGGACTCTGTCAGTCCGTTCATGATCATCAGACGGGACGAACCCAGAAGCACCAGTTTGATGGGCATACGGTTGAATGTATCCAGATCCCATTCCTTCTTGACGCGTTCGGACCAGTTGGGGATTTTCTGTACTTCGTCAATGACCAGAATCAGTTGCTCCGGTTGGCGGGATTGTACCATCAACCGCGCAGACTGCCACTTCTCCGCCAGCCATTCGTCAGAGGCGTAGATATTATCCGCCGAAAAGAACAGATGAGGAATGTCCAGCTGCTCCATAGCTTGGGTCACCATCGTTGTTTTGCCTACCTGACGGGGACCAACGATCACTTGAATGAACTTTCTCGGCTCTTTCAACCTTGCTGTAAGTTCCTTAATTTCAGACCTTTGTATCATATTGAATAAAAATGTTCAAAAGTAAAGTAAAAAATGTTCAGTTGTTGCAACATTTTGCATTTCCGGCTGCAAAAGTAGTAAAAATAAATGATATATGCAAGTAACTCTGCAAGAAATGCATCTTTTTAGTGCAGATTTGTCAAAAACATGCACTTTTTTAATGCAGATAGGTAATCCGATATGCTGATATATATTGAAGCAATTACAAAACAACAACTAACCAACCATATTAACAAACAATCTTTAAAACCGATGGGGCGATGGGATATAACCGCCAACATTATTATGAGAAAATTATTTACATTACTCATTGCGGTTTTCGCGGCAATCGGTCTGCAGGCTCAGACGAGCGGCTCTTGCGGCGAGAATCTCAACTGGTCGTACAACGAGACCACGAAAACTCTGACCATCACCGGAACAGGAGCCATGACGGATTATGCTGCAGCTGCCGACAGACCATGGCATACTTTCCGCGCTG
The DNA here is from genome assembly GCA_017507715.1 of Paludibacteraceae bacterium. GTDB lineage: Bacteria > Bacteroidota > Bacteroidia > Bacteroidales > Paludibacteraceae > Colicola. The sequence goes on from JAFWAK010000112.1 coordinate 24,458, forward strand.
ACGTCGAATCCATTGTAGTGCCCGATGGATTAACAAATATCGGTGCGTATGCGTTCCAAGGCTGCAAAATGGTAAATTTTACCATCCCAGAAAGTGTCACGTCTATTGGCAAATATGCTTTTTACTATTGTACCGCATTGACCGCCATAGTGGTTCCTGAAGGTGTTACAACTATCGGACGATCAGCATTTGACTATTGTCATGCATTAGCATCGATCAATCTTCCTGAAGGACTGACTTCCATCGGGCAAAGGGCTTTCGCAGTTTGCAAATCTTTGGCTACTATCTCTATTCCTTCTACTGTAACTACATTAGGACAATATACTTTCGCATGGTGCTACAATTTACAATCCGCTACAATCGGAGGAGGAGTAACCACCATACCACAATGGGCATTTTTCAATGACACACTGTTGAACACCGTTGTATTATCAGAAGGTCTGGATACTATTGATTATAATGCTTTTTATGCCTGTAAACGTCTTTCCTCTATCAACCTGCCGGAGAGCGTAACCAGCGTGAAAGGAAGTTCATTTAGTGAATGCAACGCAATAGCGGAACCGCTTTATAATTCCTACTTGTTTGCCTATATGCCCCAAACATATGAAGGGGGATATGCGGTGCCTAATGGTATCTCCGTTATATCTTCAATGGCGTTTATTGACTGCGCGAATCTGACATCTGTTATTTTACCGGCGAGCATTGACTCTATTGGATACGGTGCTTTTGTGGGAAATTCTTCATTGAAGTACTTTACACTTCTGACGCCTATACCCCCTAAGACCGATGCGGAGAATGGTACAAATAGGATTTTCAGTAGCGAATATATGCCCACGGCGGTATTTATCCCTTCTGCAGAGGCATATACGGCATACTCCGGAACCTCGTATTGGAACAGTTTCTCTTATCATATCGGAGGTATTAACTCCAATGGCATATGCTATACGCTTAATCACGAAGCCCACACCGCCAAGGTGGATTACTTATCCGGTTCACCTGCCCAGCAAGCAAATTATGTTACCGGCGCGTTGGAAATCCCTGCAACACTGGATGTATGCGGTACACCCTATACAGTAAATGCCATCGGAAAAGCGGCTTTCTATAGTTGCACTGCTCTCACAGAGGTTACCCTGCCTGCGACCATTGATACGCTTTATGCTCAATGCTTCAAGAACTGCAGCAGCCTGACCAAAATTACCATGCTTGCTGACCATCCTGCTATTCTGCAACATGATAACGGTTATGAGGAGTATTTCGATGGCACGAACAGCAATCTGATGTTCTATGTGCCTGCCGCTAATTTCAATGCATATAAGCAGAGCACCTATTGGGTGGCAAAAACCATTGTAGAAGACAAAATCCGTCCGATTGAGGACGTAGAGCTCTTCACGGTCACATTCTATTATCGCAACATAAACTTTGGAACCAACTATACCGGTGACGGCACCGAGATTCGTTTCAACTCAATTCATGCCGGTTATGCTGCGCAAAAAGTGGTAGCAGGTCAGCCTGCCATCGAGCCGGAACCGCTTTATCCGGTTGCCGATGCCAATTATCCATGGGGACCTATACCTACCGGCTATTCCTACGCCGGTTGGGAAGAGGATTTCTCACACGTAACGGGCAATATGAAAATTCATACGCGTTATGTGGCTAATCCATATACCGTTACCTTCAAAAACTACAATGACACCGTTCTGGAGGAAGTGCTCTTCGAGTATGGCACCGTTCCTTTCTACAGCAAAGGCACGCCTCATCGCGACACCGATGCAGAATTCTCCTATATTTTCGTTGGCTGGTTTAGTTACGCAACCGCTCAAACAGTACAAGTATTGCCGGAGGTGACAGGGAACGTCACCTATACAGCAGTCTATTCGCAAGTGGACCGCCAATACACTATCACGTTTGAGGACGGCAACGGCAATGTGCTGCAACAGAGCGATTGGCAGAAGAATGTGGTGCCTGTCTATTCGGGCGAAACGCCTGTAAAGGAAGGATTGGAATTTGCCGGTTGGACTCCTCAAATAACTGTTGCCACCGCTGACGCCACCTATCGTCCGGTCTTCAAAGCACGCATTATCTTTAATGATGAATGGGGACACGAATGGCAAAACAGCCTCTGGGAGCTTGGCGCAACACCTGCTTATTCGGGTGAGACACCCACGCATGCCGAGGATGCGCAGTATACCTATACCTTCAGCGAGTGGCCCACCATCAGCCCGGCTACAACCAACACCAGCTACACCGCTGTCTTTGACAAGACGCTCCGCAAATACCGCATCGCTTTCTTCAACGGCGAGCAACTCCTCCAAGACGAGCAACTGGACTATGGCACCATGCCCGAATACAAAGGAGAAGATCTTACTTATACCGCCGAAGGCGTTAAGTACAACCACGTAGGTTGGACTCCTGAACTTCACGCTGTCACCGGCGAGCAGCTCTATTACGCCCGTTTCTCCGAGGTGGCACGCCATTTCGTAATCTTCTATGACTGCGATGGTATCACCGAACTTCAGAAAGGCTATGTAGAAGAAGGTCAGGATGCTGTGGCGCCGACCGAGTCGCAGCAAGCAGGCTCCATCATAACCGGTTGGGACAAAGACTTTACCAACGTACAGAGCGACCTGTATGTATATGCAGAGTGTGTTTTGGAGAAATACACCGTTTCCCTCTCCGCCGAGAATGGCTCTATTGCCGTCACCGACGAGAATCAAGCCCCTGTGGACATCTCTCAGCCCGTAGAGTACGGTACCGTCCTTACGCTGGTGGCAACCGCTGACGAGGGCTTTGTCTTTGACCAATGGAGTGATGCTCACGCGGAAAACACCCGACACATCACCGTCACCGGAGACATCACCTTGTCCGCGTTGTTCAAAGTGCGCACGCTCCAAGTAGTCTTTGTGGACTGGGATGACTCCATCCTCAAAGAAGCGCAGACTGTCAACTATGGTGAAGCCGCTGTTGCCCCCGCAGACCCGACGCGCGAGGGATATACCTTCATCGGATGGGACAAGGACTTCTCCGCTGTCACGGAAGACATGACCATCAAAGCGCAATACGAACAAGTAGAAGGCCTTGAGGATATACTGGGCGGCAATGTACAATGTACAAAGGTGCTCATTGACGGTGTATTGTTTATCATCCGTCCGGACGGAAAGATATATACCGCGCAAGGCGCAGAGGTGCGTTAAGCCCTTAAGCCATGCAGGGCTGATTACCCTGCATGGTTACAAAAGCTGAAAAGCTGATTGCTCTTTGACATATTCGGACATCTGCCGGATTGCATTGCAATCATTCCCCCGAATGTAGGAGGGAGGTGCTGTGCACATTTTTGCAAGGCTGACGCCTGAATATATACTTTCGCCGAATACTAATTGTATGCAAGCATCCTTTTATTATTCTGCGAAACCATATTGCCGGATAAATCCTCCGGCAAAAATGTGATCTTTGACATATTGGATTACCGTAAAAAGAAAAAAATGTGCAGAATTATTTGCATATTTGCAAAATTTGTAGTACCTTTGCAGCGGATTTTTAACTTTATAAAGTAATATAAACGCAATAAATATTGCTTTTCAGAGTATAAAACACATGTCGTATAAACCTTTTAAAAGTAAAGATATGGAACAGTTAATCGCAGATTTCTATCGTTTGTTAGAGCGTTATTCGGAATTCACGCAGGTGCGTTATTTGTATGACGAGATTCATTGGAATGACCGGTTGATTCTCATTCGTGGTCCTAAAGGTTCGGGAAAGACTACCATGATCATGCAGCATATACAGCGAACTTTTCCGGACAAGAGCAAGGTGCTGTACTGCTCCGTGGATCATTTATGGTTTGCATCGCATACGCTGCTGGACTTGGCGGATTACGCCTATACGCATGATATTTCGCATTTATTCTTTGATGAGATTCATAAGTATAAGAATTGGTCGCAGGAAATCAAAAACATCTACGATTCTTACCCTGGATTGCATGTGGTCATAACAGGTAGCAACGCACTGGAAATAACACGCCAGAAGTATGATTTGTCTCGTCGTTGCCTCGTATATACCATGTATGGACTGAGTTTCCGCGAGTATCTCAAATTGGAAGGAGTAGCCGACTTGCCTGTTTTATCATTAGAAGATATCGTATCGAATCATGAGAAGTTAAGCATCGATATTACCATCAAAAAGAATATCAAGGTCTTGCTTTATTTTGAACGTTATATCAAAGAAGGCTATTATCCGTTCTATCGGGACAAGACTACAAATTATCTTGAACGCTTGAGCCAAGTCATGGAGGCCATTATTTTTAACGAAATGCCGGCTGTTTCAAACTTGGAATACGAATCGGTTTACAAAGTAAAGCCGTTACTCGCAGTTTTAGCGCAACAAAACCCGTACACGCTGAATATCTCTGCGCTGGGGAAAACGCTTAACGCTTCGCGTAATGTACTGCTTAAGTTAATTGATTTGTTAGACGAGGCTGCTCTGATTCGTCGGTTATATACCGATGACGGATGGGCGCAGATCAACAAACCGGAGAAGATACTTTTTGACAACACGAATCTCATGTACGCACTGTCACCCAATGCAGATGTAGGCACGATGCGTGAGACTTTCTGTGCTTCTATGTTAGCCAAAGGTCATAGAATCGCCATGCCGCAAAAAGGAGATTTGCTGGTAGATAAACATCTTTTGTTTGAAGTGGGAGGACGAGCCAAGGGATATAAGCAAATTGCGAATATCCCGGATAGTTATGTTGTGACCGATAATACGGAAATGAGTTTCGGCAACAAGATCCCTCTCTGGTTGTTCGGCTTCCTATACTAAGCAGTCAATACATAACACACTATTTTAAGCGGTAATCCAAAGCGGTTTGCCGCTTTTTTATGCATACAACAAAACAAAAATCAACAATACAAACAATCTTTAAAACCGATGGGGCGATGGGATATAACCGCCAAGAAAGCTTATGAAAAAACGATAACTAACGCTGATGGGAGGTCTGTTGATAGCCGCCACAGCAAGTGTTAACCTATATGCAGAGGACACGTCTCCTCAGCAGTTACCGCAAGCCACAGCGGATGATGTGGATGAAACCAGTTCTATGATTGTAGGTCTGCATCCGCGTGGTACGTGGAGAATCTACAAGGAAGCCACCGCTGATAAGCCCAGAGGTCTGCTTGAGGTGTATATTAATCAAGGCATGCACAGCCTGCGCGATTATGATGAATGGGAGACCGAAGAAGGTAATAGTAGTGTTTATCGCCGCTATGCGACTAAGTTGGATCGGCGTGCGAAGTTCAAGACCGTGCGTCTGGCAGCTCTCGAACGTGCGATGGACCTGAGCAAATTGACTTACGACCAGATGGATTTCATCGCGGAACGTAAGGCACAAGGCTCAGCATTCAAGTACACGACCTTTAAAGGCTGGTTGTTCGGCAAGGGCTGGAAGAACTTCGACGAAAGTACCAAGACGGTAGTTTGGCCGGAGCGGTTGGTGCCGGTGATCGGAGGCTAAAGGAGGTATGAACCATGAAAGCAGACATTCAGCTTATTACCGCTGCGGTGCTTTCGGTCGGAGGATTAGTACTTCTGTTCTGCGGGGTTTTCATTGCCCCGCAGGGCGAGGTACACGAGTCCATACTGGTGGGGTTCGGAGAGGTCGCGACCTTTGCCGGTGCGTTATTCGGGATTGATTACACTTACAAATTCAAGAGCAAACATGGAAACCATCCACCTAAT
>JAFWAK010000113.1 GCA_017507715.1 Paludibacteraceae bacterium
GTCCGGACCTGATGTTGACGGGGCGTACGCTGATGGGGCATAACAGCGCCAAGAGCCAGCAGCTCGAAGACCATTATTTCGGCGCTATTCCGGCACGTGTGCTGGCGTTTATGCGTGAACTCGAATATGAGGCCTTGAAAGCCGGCATACCCGTACGTACGCGTCATAATGAGGTAGCGCCGAACCAGTTTGAGATGGCGCCTATCTATGAGGACGTCAATTTGGCGAACGATCATAACCTGCTCGTCATGTCCATCATGGAGCGCGTGGCTGCCAAGCATCATTTCCGCGTGCTGCTGCATGAGAAACCGTATGCAGGTGTTAACGGAAGCGGAAAACATTGCAACTGGTCGCTGCAGACTAACACGGGCATCAACCTCCTCGCGCCGGGTAAGAACCCTTACCAGAACCTGCAGTTCATCACCTTCCTGGTAAATGTCCTCATGGCCGTTCAGCGCCATAACGGACTGCTCAAAGCCTCTATCGTGAGTGCTACCAACGAGCATCGTCTGGGTGCGAATGAGGCACCGCCGGCCATTATCTCTGTCTTCTTAGGCAAGCAGATCAGTGCTGTGCTTGACAAACTCGAGCACGCCAAAGCCGAAGAGGCCATCATCATCAATGCCAAGAAAGAGATGAAACTTGGCGTAGCCAACATCCCGGAGATCCTCTTGGATAATACCGACCGCAACCGTACTTCGCCTTTCGCCTTCACGGGTAACCGTTTTGAGTTCCGTGCGGTCGGCTCGAGTGCCAACTGCGGTGCTGCCATGCTCGCTCTCAATGCGGCAGTGGCAGAACAGCTGATGCTCTTCAAGGCGGAAGTGGACAAGCGCATCGAGAAAGGCGAGGCCAAAGAGCGCGTGCTCTTCGATGTGATTAAGAAATATATCGTGGCCTGCAAGGCTATCCGCTTTGACGGCAATGGCTATAGCGATGAATGGAAAGCCGAAGCGGCGAAGCGTGGTTTGGACTGCGAGACGTCCGTGCCACTGGTCATCGACCGTTACTTGGCACCGGAGACGATTAAGATGTTCGATTATACCGGCGTGCTCAGCGAAGCCGAACTGCAGAGCCGCAGTGAGGTCAAATGGGAGACCTACGTCAAGAAACTGCAGATCGAGAGTCGCGTGATGGGTGACTTGGTGGTCAATCATGTATTACCGGCCGCCAAGCGTTACCAGACGATGCTGCTGCAGAATGTGCTGGCCGTCAAGCAGGTCTTCTCGGCGGATGAGACAGCGTCTCTTAATGAGATGGACTATAGTATCATCCGTCAGATAGAGCATCATTCGGGCGCGATCCTCGAGGGCGTAGAAGCTATGACGGACGCACGGCATAAGGCGAACCGTCAGCCCGATGAGCGCAGCAAAGCTATCGCTTATCATGATAACGTCCTGCCGCTGATGGCGCAGATACGTGAGCATGCCGATGCGCTCGAACTGATTGTAGATGACGAAATGTGGACATTACCTAAATACCGTGAGTTACTTTTCGTTCATTAAGATGCACGGCCTCGGGAATGATTACGTCTATATAGACTGTCTCCCAGAGGAAACCGCGAAACGGATAGCCAAGGCGGATCTCTCTGCTTTGGCACGGCGTGTCTCGGACCGCCATTTCGGTATAGGTTCGGATGGCTTGGTGCTGATCTTGCCCTCCAAGGAAGCCGATGTGCAGATGCGTATCTTCAATGCCGACGGCAGTGAGGCGCAGATGTGCGGTAATGCCATTCGTTGCGTAGGCAAATATGTGTACGAAAGCGGTATCTGTCCGCGGCCTACACTGACGGTAGAGACACGAGCCGGTAATCGCTTGCTGACTTTACGGATCAAAGACGGGAAAGTCAGCAGTGTGACGGTGAATATGGGCGTGCCGCAGATCAAGCAGGACTCGTTGGTATTGGATGCCGATCCCTTAGGCTTCACCTTCGTTAATATGGGAAATCCGCATGCGGTGTTTTTCCGTAAGAAACTCCTGTCGGAAGAAGAGTTGGCTGTGTTAGGTAAGCGGATAAGCACGCATCCCTCTTTCCCGGAAGGGACAAATGTGGAGTTCGTTTCCGTGCGTAGCGCCCATGAGTTGGATGTGCAGGTGTGGGAACGCGGTTCCGGCATTACCTTAGCCTGCGGCACAGGCGCTTGCGCTGCGGCTGCTGCGGCTATGTGGCATGGCCTGGCAAAGGAAGAAGTGGTCGTTCATCTGCCCGGCGGAGATCTGGTAATCAGTCGGGAGAACGGCAGGCAACCGGTGTTTATGACCGGCACGGCGACCGAGGTGTTCAGAGGCGAATTTAAAATAGTGTGATATGCAACTCAATACGCATCTACAGCAGATGAAGGACGGCTATCTCTTTACGGAGATCATCAATCGCACCAAGGCGTATCAGACGGAGCATCCGGACACGAAGGTCTTGCGTCTCGGAGTAGGGGATATCACCCGTCCGTTGCCGCAACCTATCGTGGAAGCGATGCATCGTGCGGTGGAAGAGATGGGAAACCCGGATACCTTCCGTGGCTATGGTCTGGAGAACGGATATGCATGGCTTCGGCAGGCTATCATTGATAATGACTATACGCCGCGAGGCATCCGTCTGGACCTTGACGAGGTGTTTATCTCCGATGGTGCCGGAAGCGATTTGGGTAACCTCAGCGAGCTTTTCGATACGAAGAACACGGTGGCTATCTTAGATCCGGCCTATCCTGCGTATGAGGACACGAGTATGATGGCGGGACGGCCTATTGTGTATTTGCCCTGTACGGCGGAGAATAACTTCGTGTCCAAACTGCCGAAGACGCATGTGGATATCATCTATCTCTGTTATCCCAATAATCCGATAGGCACTGTCTTGACGCGTGAGCAGATGACCGAGTGGGTGCGTTATGCGCAGCAGCATAAGAGTGTCATCATCTTCGATTCCGCGTACGAGGCGTTCATCCAGTCGCCTGACATCCCGCATTCCATCTACGAGATAGAAGGTGCAAAAGAGGTAGCTATCGAAGTGCGTAGTTTCAGTAAGACAGCCGGTTTTACCGGTGTGCGCTGCGGCTATACGATTGTACCCAAAGCAACCGGTCTGCAAGCCATGTGGCTCAGGCGGCAGTGCACCAAATATAACGGTACGTCTTATATCTCCCAGCGAGGTGCGTTAGCGACTTATACACCGGAAGGGAAGGCCGCTATTCAAGCTAATATCACTTATTACCAACAGACGGCACAAGTGCTGTTGAAGGGCTTGCGCGAACTGGGATACGAGGTGTACGGAGGCGTGCATGCACCCTATATATGGTGCCGTGTTCCGGAGGGTTACACATCCTGGTCGTTCTTCGACTATCTGCTCAATACCGTACAAGTCGTCTGCACACCAGGTGCAGGCTTCGGTCCTTCCGGCGAAGGATTTGTGCGTTTCTCAGCCTTTTCATATAGAAAAGACTGCGAAGAAGCGTTAAAAAGAATGAAAACTCTTGCATAATTCAGAAAAAAGCAGTAATTTTGCAGCGATAAATCATAAATTGGCAATCATAAATCATCAATATCAATGTGTGGCATCGTTGGATATATCGGCAAGCGTAAGGCGTATCCGATTTTGATAAAAGGTTTGCATCGTCTGGAATACCGTGGGTACGACAGTGCAGGCGTAGCGCTCATCAACGAGCAGGGCCAACTCAATGTCTATAAGGCAAAGGGCAAAGTAGCGGAGCTGGAGGCATTCTGTGCCAGCAAAGATACGGAAGGCATGATCGGTATCGCTCATACCCGTTGGGCAACGCATGGCGAGCCCAATACGGTCAATGCTCATCCGCATTATTCGGAATCCGAGCGCTTGGCTATCATCCATAACGGCATCATTGAGAACTATGCCGTTCTCAAAGCCGGTCTGATGGAGCAGGGCTATACGTTCAAGTCCGATACGGATACCGAGGTGCTGGTGCAACTGGTCGAATATACGCAGGTGAACCGGCATGTGGATCTGAAGACGGCTGTGCAGTTGGCATTGCAACAAGTGATCGGTGCATATGCGATTGCTATCCTTGATAAGGACCATCCGGACACGCTTATAGCCGCCCGTAAGGGTTCGCCCTTGGTGGTAGGAATCGGTGAGGACGAGTATTTCCTGGCTTCTGATGCTACGCCTATCGTCGAATATACGGACAAAGTCATCTATATTGAAGATGAAGAGGTGGTGGTTATTCATCCCGTAACCGGTAACCCGTCACCCGTAACCGTTACCACCATCGGTAATGTGCAGAAGACACCGGAGATCAAGCGTCTTGAACTCTCGCTCTCGCAACTCGAGAAAGGCGGCTATCCGCATTTCATGCTCAAGGAGATTTTTGAGCAGCCGCGTACGCTGACGGACTCTATGCGAGGCCGTGTGAACGTGCGGCAGGATAATATCGCCCTGTCCGGTTTTATTGATAATAAGGATCGTTTCCTCAATGCCAAGCGTATCATCATCACCGCTTGCGGCACGAGTTGGCATGCCGGACTGATAGCCATGTATGCTATCGAGGAATATGCGCAGATACCGGTCGAAGTGGAGTACTCCTCGGAGTTCCGCTATCGCAAGCCGGTGATCAACAAGGATGACGTAGTCATCGCTATCTCACAGTCCGGAGAGACGGCAGATACCCTCGCTGCCATCCAGTTGGCGAAGGAGAAAGGGGCGTTTATCTTCTCGATCTGTAATGTGGTGGGCGCTTCTATTCCGCGTGTGTCGGACTGCGGTTGCTATACCCATGTGGGACCGGAGATAGGTGTCGCTTCTACCAAGGCTTTCACCGCACAAGTAACCGCCCTGACGATGTTGGCGCTCTGCATCGGTCGCGAGAAAGGAACGATAGATAAGGATAAGTTTGTGTCTGTCGTCCGTGAGTTGGGACAGATACCGGCTAAGATAGAGCGCGTGTTGGGACAGGACAAGCGGATATCAGACTTCGCGAAGATATTCTCTTATGCCCAGAATTTCATCTATCTCGGTCGCGGGTATAATTTCCCGGTGGCGCTGGAAGGAGCACTCAAGCTCAAGGAGATATCTTATATCCATGCTGAGGGCTATCCGGCTGCGGAAATGAAACACGGACCTATCGCCCTTATCAGTCAGGAGATGCCGGTAGTAGTCGTTGCACCGCATTGCGGCACCTACGAGAAAGTGGTAAGTAATATCCAGGAGATCAAGGCGCGTAAGGGTAGGGTGATCGCTGTAGTGACCGAAGGCGATGAACTGGTCAGCAAGATTGCCGATTATTGCATTGAGGTGCCGGCTACCGAAGAGTGCCTCACACCGCTGTTGACCGTCATCCCCTTGCAACTGCTGGCATACCATATTGCCGTGGTCAAAGGCTGCGACGTGGACCAGCCGCGTAATTTAGCTAAATCAGTAACAGTAGAGTAAATATATGAGAGTAGCCATTTTAGGATACGGCAACATTGGAAAAGCTGCCGAACAAGCCATTAACGCTGCACTGGATATGACCTTAGCCGGTATCTTCCACCATAACGATTGTCTGGACTGCATCGATGCGGATGTGGTGCTTCTCTGTACCCCGACGCGCGAAGTGCAGAAATTTGCTACCGTCCTTGCGGCACGTGGTATCTGTACGGTGGACAGTTTCGATATTCACGGCCAGATTTGGAGTCTCCGCAGTGCTTTGGATGCAGTTTGTACGGCTAATCAGTCCGTTTCGATTATCTCCGCAGGGTGGGATCCGGGTACGGACTCGATGGTGCGTGCATTACTTCTTGCTATGGCGCCCAAAGGCATCACGTACACCAATTTCGGTCCCGGTCGTTCGATGGGTCATACGGTGGCTGCTAAAGCCATCCAAGGCGTAAAGAATGCCCTCTCGATGACCATTCCTGTCGGTACGGGAATCCATCGCCGTATGGTGTATGTCGAACTTGATGACGGTGCGGATTTCAAGACCGTGGAGGCGGCTATCCTGGCGGATGACTATTTCGCCCACGATGAGACGCATGTGATAGTTGTCGAGAGCGTAGATGCGCTCAATAATGTGGCGCACGGCGTGAACCTCGTTCGTAATGGCGTGAGTGGCGACACTCATAACCAGCGTTTTGAGTTCAACATGACCATCAATAATCCGGCTCTGACCGGTCAGGTAATGGTCAGTTGTGCTCGGGCTGCCATGCGCATGAAAGAGCGCGGAGAATATGGCGCCAAGACCATGATTGAATTACGCCCGATAGACTTACTCCCGGGAACGACAGAGAGTTTGGTTAAAGCCCTTGTATAAAAAAAAGCCCCTCCTTTTAGGGAGGGGTTGGGGTAGGCTTTTATCGTTCACGCAGTGAACCTGTGCGGTATTCATGCAGGAGTTGTTCGAGATTCTCTATCTGCTCGAGCAGCTCTTTTCCTTTGTCCGTATCTTTGATACGAATGCGTTTGCCGGAGAAATCCTGCAGCAGCATGCGGTTGTGAATATCGCTTCCGGAGAGGATCGCTTGTTCGCGACTCTCGAAACTCTCATGCTCCACCAGCTGGATACCGTGACTGTTGTAGATGAGCGTGTAACCGGCAATACCGGTTTTCTCTTGATAAGGTTTTGAGAACCCTCCGTCTATCACAAAGCGCTTTCCGTTGGCACGAATAGGAGTCTCGCCTTTGATGGTGCGAACGGGCATGTGGCCGTTGATAATACGTCCCGTCGCAGGGTCGAGACCGAATTCTTGAAGAATATGCTCGCATACTTTCTCGTCGTCAGAAAGGCTGAAATAAGCGCCTTTGGCTTCGTGCTGGATATCTTTGTCGGCAATGAAATAGCGCTCGAAAGTGGTCATCTTATCCTTGTTATAGAGCGGCGAGAACTCGCCTTCCCAGAGGTACAGCATATAGTCGAGTGCATCTTGCTTGGCCTGGCCTTCTCCATAGTATGCTTGGCGCACGATAGCGTCCGTACGGTCCATGAGGGCCTTGCCGGAAACGCGCTGCCCGCATACCTCCGCCTCGGTGAACGAACCGTCGGCATTGAGCGGTATAGCAGCGTGGTAGAGTAGGAATCCGTTGCGTACGAGATAGAGCGACCCATGCTCATAGAGCATCCGCAGGTGGCGTTGCATCTTCTCCGATTTGCGGAACGAACGCCATAGTTGGTTCATCAGGTCTTGCTCGTATTGGTTGAGCGCATACGAGTCTTTCGGATCAATGGTCGGCAGGTTGGTATCCAGTAGCGGGTAGGTCTTGCCCTCCAGCGTGATAGTGCCTTTCTGAAAATCGATCTTATCCAGCAGTGCCCGATGGTCCATGTGCCATTCGGGATGACGAAGCACCGTCTGTCCCTCCAGTTTGAATTGGATAATGGATATCGCCTTGTGCATCTTGGCCATCAGTTGGGCTGAGCGCGTCAGGCGTGGGTTGTTCTCGAAATCTTTGGTCTGCCAGATGGTGCACGGGTCATCACCGTAGATGGTCATGGCGAAGTTAGCCAGCGGCAGCAGGTTGATACCGTAACCCTCTTCGAGGGTTTCGATATTCGCATAGCGGATGCTGACGCGCAGTACGGTAGCCAGCAATGCCATATTTCCGGCCATGGCACCCATCCACTCGATATCATGGTTTCCCCATTGGATATCATAGTCACGCACGGTGGAGAGCACGTCCAGTATCTTGGCGGCACCTGAACCGCGGTCGAAGATGTCACCTACGATATGCAGCGTGTCGATCGTCAGGCTGTGTATCAGATAACTGATGACGATGAGCAGTTGCTCGGCGCAACCCGTCTCGATGATGGCATCGATGATGGCATTGTAATAAGTCTGCCGGTCGCGTTGCTCCAGACTCGACTCATGCAGCAACTCACGAATGATATAGGCGTAATCCGGTGGGAGCAGTTTTTCTACTTTGCTTCGGCTGTATTTGATGGTTACGGCACGCGCTATGTCCACTACCTGGTGCAATCGTTTCTTGTACCATTCTGTTAAAGATTTATATTCCTTCCCTTCAGGGATGGTTAGGGTAGGCTCCTCGAATGCTCGTTTTACGAGCTCGATACGCTCATCGGGATAATAGATGAGTGCGCATAAGGCGCGTTTCTCTTCCTCATCCATCGCGTAACCATATACTTCATCCACTTTCTTGCGTACCACGCCGGAGGCGTTCTTGATCATATGGATAAACGCCATGGATGCACCGTGCAGGTCGCTTACGAAGTGCTCTGTGCCTTTTGGCAAAGACAGGATGGCACGCAGGTTAATCAACTCCGTAATCACGCTTTGCGCGTTCGGAAATTTCTCACTTAATAGTCGTATGTATTTTTCGTCTGTCATAGTCTTGTTTCTTGACCGGTGATGGTGTAGATTTTGTCGTTGAGTAGGATATAGATCTGTCCGTTATAAAGGATCTTCCGGCTTCTGACTCCTGACTCCTGAATCCTCTCTACCTCCAGTGTCTTCGGGTCGAAGCCCAGCTTATTGTCCATCCATGCGAAGCGGTTGCGGATATAGTTGCGCACGTTCTCCACCTCCTTGGCATAACTGCCCCAGGTCTTCGGATTCTGGTGCACCCGCTGGTTTAGAATCGGCCAACGCGTGAAATTGAGTCGTTGGGAGTGCTGCAACATCGCTTCCTGCTGATCAATATAATTCAGCATATAATCTTCGGTCAACCCATTTCGCCGTGCGCCTTCGTAGATAGCGGCCAACTGTTTCTTGGCTTCCGCGTCCTGCACCACGATCTTATCTACTAACGTGCGCATATATCCCGTCGTACTGCCGCCGGAACGGTAGATATAGTCGTTCTTATTGTTGACCGGATAAGTGCGGTCGTCGTTGTCAAACGCCAGGTCAAAATCCCAGACAGGGCCTGCATAGAACAGGTCGTTAGCGCGTTGCTTGTAGAAGAACACGCTCCAGTACGTATCTGTATTGCCCGACATCTCTCCCACCAGAAAATGGCGCAGGAAGGTATTCAGGTCCAGATAGGTCTTCCAGTTGCTCTCCATCTCACTGTAGCGCGCCTTGATATAGTTCTTCTGTGTCGTCGTGATGCTGTCTTCGTCCGGTGACTTGATGGTTACGGGTGTTCCCTTGTCGGACCAGAACATTGATTTCTCCTGTCCTGCATACGCGTCCACTTCAATGAAATAACCGCCGGTCAATGCTGCACCGCTATTATCGCGAGGCGTCATCTCGGTGATGTCCACACGGTTCTTGCGCACCTCTATCTGGTCGCACAGCTGGTAGCAGCCTTTATAATCGCCATTGACGATCACATCCACATACGTGCAGAATGGCGTGTAGGGCATGCCGAATCGGCGACTGAGTTCGAAGGCCAACTGGTTGCGCATGAGCGTCTTGTCGCCATAGTTATTGATGAGCGTCCATTTCTTGGCATTCGCCGGTGAACCCAGCACCTGATGCTTGTGCGCGAACTTAATACGGTATGGCTTCTTGGGAAAACCCATCGACGCATTGCCTCTGAGACGAATCAAGGCCGTGTCGGCCAGGAGTGTCTTGCCGTTATTGGAGATGATGGATATATAGCATTCTATCTCGTGCTCCTTGTCATAGGGATCTTCGTTGTTTTTCGTATGAATGGTCACGGTCGGCAGGTTCGTCAGTTGCACCAGATGACTGTCATCGCCTTTCCCGGCATCGCCGTAGAACTGCAGTTCGGAGATTTTGTAATCTCCTTTATTATCTGATTTTCTGTAACGCACATATCGAAAACCGCGTGAGCAGTTGACGCGTGCATAGTTCATCTGGTTTGCCGTTGATGTGCCTTCGTGCATATATAGCGGCAGTGCATCCATGAAATCCGGTCTGTTCGCTCCTTCGAATAGACCCAACTCTGCTGTGGTGCTACTTTGTGGCATCCAGCCTACTATCGTAATGATATAAGGCTTGCCCAGGTCCAGTCCCCGCCATCCGTTTCCGGACATCGCGGTTCCTTGCAACAGCGCATCGGCATATGCAGTCAGCGCTATCAGGATGGTCACTATGATACTTATCGTTCGTTTCATCTCAAACCTTTGCGGCTGCAAAGGTACTACAAAAAAATTGAATATGCAAGATTTTGTGTGAAAAACGAGTTGTTTGGTAAAAATAAAAAAAAATATCTAAGATATTTGCACATGTCAAAAATTTGTTGTAATTTTGCAGCGCAAAATATATGAATTATTATGAGTACGACAGGAAAAGTGATTACATGGACGTCAGTGATAGCAGTGCTGGTGCTGGCGGGATTCATTTTCTTTAAGTTCTGTTTTGTGTACGCCGAGGGCGTTAACGAAGGTGATATCAACTACTTCCAGAAGGAGGGATTTATCTTTAAGACGTACGAGGGCAAGATGATCCAGACGGGTCTGAAGAACAGCAAAGTGCAGGGCTCTATTCAGTCGAACGAGTTTAAGTTCTCGGTAACGAAAGAGAGTGTGGCAAAGCAGCTGAACGAAGGTACGAATACCGGCGTTAAGTTGCATTGGAAGCGCTATTTAGGTACTTTGCCTTGGCGCGGTAATAGCCAGTTCATCGTGGACTCGGTCTATGTGGCAGCCCCGGCTCAACCTACTAAACCCGTGAAAGAATTATGATGACAGACGATCAATATAATTTTGTCAAGATATACGAGCGCTCTTTTAAGGAGCACTGGGATATGCCGGCCGTGACGGACTACGGCACGGACGTGACCTTGACATACGGCCAGCTGGCTATCAATATCGAGAAGCTGCATATCCTCTTTAAGGAATGCGGCATCAAGAAGAACGACAAGATAGCTGTGATGGGTAAGAATAACAGTAACTGGGTAGCCGTCTATCTAGCGGCCATCACGTATGGCGCTATCATCGTGCCGATCCTGCAGGATTTCCGCGCGAATGACGCTATCCATATCATCAACCATTCGGAGAGCAAGCTGCTTTTCATTAGCGATATCAACTGGGAGGGTATTGATTTGGACCAGATTCGCAAGGTCAAAGCCGTAGTGAGTCTGAATGACTGGCATCCTATCTCATTGGCGTTGGATCCGAAGAAAATCAACTATGAGGCTATCGCGGCGCTCTTCAAGAAGAAGCACCCGGACGGCTATTGGGCAAAAGACCTGCATTTTGATGAGCGCGGGAATGACCAGATCGGTTCTATCAACTATACTTCCGGTACCACCGGTTTCAGCAAGGGTGTCATCATGCCGCTCAACGGTCTGGCGGGTAACATACGCTTTGCTTCTGAGATCAAAATGATCTATGAGGGATGCCGTCATGTGACGTTCCTGCCGCTGGCTCATGCTTACGGCTGTGCGTTTGACTTCCTCGGCTGTCTGGCTGCCGGAGGACATACGTGGCTCATCGGTCGTACGCCTTCGCCGAAAATCCTGCTGAAGGCGTTTGCGGAGATCAAACCGACGACGATTCTGTCCGTGCCGCTGATTCTCGAGAAGATATATAAGAAGATGATCGTGCCGCAGATTCAGAAGCCGCCTGTAAGCTGGGTGCTGAAGGTGCCCTTCCTGGATGAAGTGGTATGCTCGAAGATTCGTGAGCAGCTGATGCAGGCTTTCGGAGGCGAGTTCCGCCAGATGATTATCGGCGGTGCACCGCTCAACCCCGAAGTGGAGTCCTTCCTATATCGTATCAAATTCCCGATGAGTGTGGGGTATGGCATGACGGAGTGCGCGCCGTTGATATCGTTCACGCCCTATGATGCTGGCTCTAAACCGCTTTCTTGCGGTAAGCCGCTCGAGGGTATCATGGAGGTGAAGATACTGGATCCGAACGAAGAGGGTATCGGCGAAGTGGTGACGCGTGGCGAGAACACCATGGCGGGTTATTACAAGAATGCGCAGGCTACCAAGGAGAGTTTCACCAAAGACGGATGGCTGCGTACCGGTGACCTGGGTATCATCGATGAAGACGGTTTCCTCTATATCAAGGGACGCTGCAAGACCATGCTCCTCGGCCCGTCCGGACAGAATATATACCCGGAGGAGATAGAGGCGAAGTTGAATAACATGCCGTATGTGCTGGAGTCGCTTGTGCTGCAGCAGGAAGACAGTCGTCTGGTGGCGCTTATCTGTCCGGATTATAATGAAGTGGATGCCGATGGCCTGACGCGTGAACAGCTGGATGAGCAGATGGAAGAGGCACGCAAGCAGGTCAACTCCGAGTTGGCGGCATATGAGCAGATAGCGATCGTCAAACTCTATCCGCATGAGTTCGAGAAGACGCCGAAGAAGTCCATCAAGCGCTTCCTATATACCAACATGGTCTGAATCATAAATCTGCAATCATAAATGAATTTATGTATTGACCAGGGAAATAGCCGTACCAAAGTGGCGCTGATGACGGACGAGGGTAAGATGATCAATCATTTTATCTACAAGCAGTTCGGTTCATCGGATGTAGAGCGTCTCTTTGATCTATACGACATCACGGATTCGATTATCTCGTCGGTGGTGAATATAGAGGCGGCGGTGGTGAATACGTTGGCGCGTCGTTCTCAGCACTTTGTGCTGTTTGACCATAATACACCTGTGCCGATTGTCAATCGGTATGAGACGCCCCAGACGCTCGGGCAGGACCGTCTGGCAGCAGCCGTAGGGGCCAAGAGCCTCTGTCCGGACGAGAACCTGCTGATTATCGATGCGGGTTCGGCAATCACCTATGATTTCGTTACGGCGGATGGGGAGTATATAGGCGGAAATATCGCGCCGGGGCTTAAGATGCGGTTCACGATGTTGCAGCGGATGACCAAGAAACTGCCGCTCGTGGAGGCGGAGGAGAATGAACACATACCGCTCTTCGGCAAGAACACACGCGATGCGATAGCAGCTGGTGTGATTCGAGGGGTGGCATACGAGGTGAAAGGATATATGCGAACGCTGCGTGAGAAAATGCCGCATTTCCAGACTTATCTGACCGGCGGACACGCTTCGTACGTGCTGAATAATGTTCGCACCTCGCGCAATGAGAAACGGGAGATACATTTTGAGAAAAACTTAGTCCTCATTGGATTAAATGAGATTTTATGCTACAACAAATTGAAAATTGAAAAATGAAAGGAAGAAGGAATATATATAGAATAATA
>JAFWAK010000114.1 GCA_017507715.1 Paludibacteraceae bacterium
CAACCCAAAACCAACCTTCTGAATCCGCTCATTACATAGAGGATCTTCCTCGTTATATATCCCTCCCGCTCCCAACATCCTCTATTTCCATTCCTATTGACTACTGCAAATATCCGTCTTTGCACCCTCCACGTGCAAAAAATGCAAAAGAATTTGCACATGTCAAAAAAAAGCAGTATTTTTGCGGAAAATTTGATTCTTATGGACAATAATTCTATTGAAATGGCTCTGTTGGAGCCGGAAGAGCGTGAGTTAGTAGCGTATATCGACCAAGCAATCCCTGCCGCTGACAAGGGTGCCATGACGCAAGACGACATTCTATTTGTGCTGGACGCCATGGATGATTATCTGGAGGCACAGGGACTGGCCCGCGTGGACAAAGAAACCGGCGAGATGGAGTATCTGGACGGTGAGGTAGATGAGACGGAACAACTCAACTACGTGCTTGCTGCAGCTGCGCGTAACAACCGTGCCTTGACCGGCGTGCAGATCCAACTCATCCAAGATGCCGAGCTCCAATACGGCATTGAGCACGGATATTACGAGGCTGAGTGAAACGGATCGCTACCATAGGATTTTTTGACGGGGTGCATAAAGGACATCGGTTCTTGTTCAAGCAATTGGACAAGATCGCTGCTGAACGCGGTTTGGAACCCCTCATCGTGACCTTTGAGGAGCATCCGCGCACGGTGCTGCAATCCGATTATATCCCGCAGTTGCTATCTTCTTCGGACGAACGAAAGGCGTTGCTCAGTGCTTTTGGTGAAGTGCTGATGCTTCCTTTTCGCGAGTTACAACCTATGACCGCGGCTGAGTTTATGCAGCGTTTGCATGACGATTACCAAGTGGAGGTGTTGCTTATGGGTTATGACCACCAGTTCGGTTCGGATCGACTCAAGCACCCACAGGACTATCGTCGTGTCGGTGAGCAGACAGGCATCGAAGTGCTGACGAGCAAGGAGTTCTCCGAAGGAGAATGGCACGTCTCGTCAACGGAGATTCGTGCGGCATTGGAGAATAGCAATATTGCCTTGGCCAATGATCTGTTAGGTCGTCCTTATGCCATCCGCGGCACGGTAGTGCACGGCAAAGGGGTAGGCCGAACTATCGGTTTCCCGACCGCTAACATACAGCCCGATGACCGACATGTAATCATTCCTAAAGCCGGTGTCTATGCTGTGGAAGTGCGTGCTTATGCGTTCACCTGGACTCCGGCGATGTTGAATATCGATACGAATGGCACGATAGAGGTACATATACCGTCTTTCCAAGGTGATTTGTACGGTCAGCCCTTGGATGTGCGGTTTAAGCGGTTTATACGGGAAGAGAAGCAGTTTGATTCCTTAGACGAGCTGCGCGAGCAGATTAAGGCCGATATTGATAACAGCCTGCGTCAATAATATCCTGACGCTTTACACCATCGCGATCCTCCGGGGTCGCGTTTTCTTTATCCCCGATCCCGCGCGCAGGACTGACGGAGTCCAGATGGAAATCATAGTAGATATATTCCTTATATTTGTAGAAATTATTGACAAACATCGCCGTGTCCGTCTTCTCATAGTATCGGTTATCCGGGAATAACTTCTGCATCGTCGAGTCCGTCTTCAGGTAATTGCCCGTAAACGCACCCTGATAAGCCTGTGCGGCGGTGTCTATCTTGATTGTCACTTCGTCGGAGCGGTAACCGGTGACGATGCTATTAAAGAACGAAGTGACAGTGGTCATGGTCGAGTCCGCCGCATAGATACATACAGCCGCAACGTCCTCTTTACCCGTGCTCTGAATGCGAATGTTCGTATAGCCGAAATAGGACGCGATGGTAGAATGGATGAACTGATGTGTTCCTCCCTGCGTATAGACGCAATACGAGGCGCAGTTGCTGATCTCGGTATTTGCCACTTCGGCATCGACATGCAGCAGCACCAGACCATAGAGAGCATGATTATGAATACGACAGCCGTTCAGCGTCAGTTTAGGCAAGGTTCCTTGGCACTCGCTCATGCAGTAGAGCCCGATATTACCGGAGAGAATATCGACGTATTCTAACCGATAGTTCTGCGGCTGGGTGGCCTGCAAATAGAATCCGTTCCAGGCCCCGGCGGCATAGCGGTAAGGCACGGAGTCGAAGAGGTTATCCAGTCGGTCGCCGCAGAGTAGGATAGGGTTATCCAGTGTGCCCTGCGCCGTGACGTCTCCAAGCGCATACAGACCGGCTCCCTTATGCATATAGAGTCGTGCGCCGGGCTGTATGGTGAGCGCGCCTTGCACGACCATCGTATCATAGATCAGATAAGGTTTCTCGGCCGTGAACTCATACGTAGCATAGTCGCTGCGCCTGTTTTTAGTGCGAATGCGCGTTACATCTTGTCCGTAAGCCTCCATCGCAAGCGTTGCGGTATTGCCATTAGCCAGATGGAAATGCAGACTATCGGTAACCCATACGGCATTGGCTTGGTGCTGCTCGTCGATGCCCACATGCACGAAGATGAAGATACTATCACCGCCGTTGAGTTGCAACTGGTTCAGTCGACTCAACTCCGCCTCGCCATCGACATTGACCCTGAACCACCGTCCGCTATTCTGCCAGACGCGGTCGATGACAACGGCTTCTTTGTTCGGGTTATACAGCAAGATTTGCTTCGTGGCACTCGGCTCTAAAGCGGCATCGGAAGTGAAGATGGTGTCGAAACAGACCGTGTCTTTGGAGAAGACCAGACGAAGCGACGGGTCGTCCGTCACATGCTCTTCGCGACAGGCCACCAACGCGCAAGCGCATAACACTATGAACAGCAGTTTA
>JAFWAK010000115.1 GCA_017507715.1 Paludibacteraceae bacterium
AATAAACCTCCGTATCCGACATTCGCACTTCCTTGTACGTTCATCGCACCGCAGTACAGTCCGCGCCATAGATAGGCAGTCTGAATGCGAGCCTGCGCATTATACGTCAACCCGACGGGCTGCGAATAGTCATCGAGCCATTGGGACTCCTGTGCGTGCGCGCTCGCGCTAAATACATATGGCAATGCTCCGACGAGTAACGTCAGAGCAAGCCGTTTAGCGAATGTAAATGTTTTACCTCTCAATGATTAAAGTGCATTCTGTACTTCCCACGCACGGCGGAGAGCTACCTCCAGAATACGCGTGTTGCTGAAGTCAACGATACCGCCGTCGTAGCCGGGCTCCATATGATAGTCAGCATTGCCCTCTCCGTTAAAATACGCTCTAACTTCTTCTCCGGAGATACCCAGTTCAGCAGCTATAGCGTCCATGCTACCATGTGGAAGGCTGTCTTTTACAGCACGAAGGCGATTAAATGTTGTACGCATAATTTGTATGTTTTTATGTAGTTTATAATGTTATTTTCTTAACCTAATGCACGATTGTTTCGAAATTTGCTGCAAAGATACAACAAATAATTGACATATGCAAATTATTTTTAATAATTTTGTAAATGTTATTTCTTGGCTAATTTCATAACCTCTTCTGCTATGCGACGTGCGGAATCGGTCTGCGCAAGGGTGAGGATGTTGGTATGCAGTGTGTGCAGTCGTTCCTCGTCTTGGATGAGATCGGTGGCAGTAGATACCAATCGGTCTGCTGCATCGGCATCACGGACAAGGACAGCGGCGTCCTTATTAACCAGTGCCATGGCATTATGCGTCTGATGGTCCTCTGCAACATTAGGCGAAGGAACGAGGATAGCTGGCTTGCCCAGCAGACATAGTTCGCTGATGGATGATGCGCCGGCTCGTGAGATAACGAGATCTGCTTGGGCATACCGGTCCGGCATATCAGATAAAAAGTCCAGACACTCGATATTTTTTGGACTGCCGGCTGCTTCCCATGCGGCCCTGCATTTCTCGTAATAGATTTTTCCGGTTTGCCAGACGACGTGAATATCCGACTTGCTCAGTTCGGGCAGTGCTGCTTTGATGGCCTCATTGATGGTGCGCGCACCGAGACTGCCGCCGATGATGAGCAGCGATGGATGACCGCTTTTGCGGCGCTTGCCACCGGTCAGATTCTGCCGTACCGGATTGCCGGTAAGGATAATTTTTTCGGCAGGAAAGAAGCGCTCCATTCCTTCGTAAGCCACACATATTTTGGTCGCTTTGTCTTTGAGAATTTTATTGGTGACTCCGGCGAAGCCGTTTTGCTCTTGCAGCAGGATAGGAATACCCATCTTTGCCGCTGCCCACATGGCGGCACCGGAAGCGTAACCGCCTACACCGACACCTACATTGGGTTGAAAATCCCGAATGATTTTCTTGACCTCGTGAATAGACCGTGCAAGGTCGGCGAGTACTGACACATTCTTCCATGGCTGGGCGCGGTTGAAGCCGCGGACGGGAAGACCGATAATCTTATACCCGGCTTGAGGCACACGCTCCATCTCCATGCGACCGAGCGCACCGACAAACAAAATCTCTGCTTCCGGATCCAATTCCTTCAGCGCATTGGCAATACTGACTGCGGGGAAGATGTGTCCACCGGTTCCTCCGCCGGAAATTAAGTATCTCATGTGTGTAAAATTTATTCCAAAGTGACAATTGGCGCGTCTTCCTGACTGTCGATGATGGTCTCGTTGACGCGTTCGCGTAATTCGAGTTGCTCGCGGCTGACACCCATCATAATGCCGAAATAGACCGAGGTGATGAGTACGGATGTACCGCCTCGGCTGATGAGCGGCAAAGGTTGTCCTGTAACAGGCCCGAGGCCGACAGCCACCAACATGGATATGAGTGCCTGGCAGGTTATCATAAGCGCCAGGCCCATCGTCATGAGCATTGCCGGCATGTCCGAATACCGGCTGGACACATTGCACGCTCTAAACAGAACGGCCATGTATAGGAATATCAGTGCGAAGGCGCCGATGATGCCGGACTCCTCTACGATGATGGCGAAGATATAATCGGCAAAAGCGAGCGGCAGATAGTCGCGTTCCTTGCTGTTTCCGGGTAGTACGCCAAAAGGCGTGGTGCCTCCTCGGGCGATAGCTACGGCCGAATAGACTTCTTGGATATTATCATCCGTCAGGATATATTTGGACCCGTCGTCGTGCTCAAAATGGCGGTCAATACGGCTGACCCAGGTAGTGGCTCGTTTGAATGGCCCGCGCATCTCGCGCTGTGGACGTACGAAGCCGAACTCGACGGTGGCATAGCCGAGCGCGAGTGCCACTACGGCAATGCCGACCACGGACAGCGTGTATTTCCAAGGGATGCGGGCGAGAATCCACAGACAGAAGATGATAAGACCGATGAGCACCGCTGTTGATAGGTTGGATGCCATGATAGGCAGCATCACTACACCGGCAATGATGAGCGTTCGGTAGAAATATTTTCGTTTGTCATCTTCGGTGCGAATGCGTGCTAACTGGTCCGCCACAACGATAATCAGCGATAGTTTTGCCAACTCGGAAGGCTGGAATGTGATACCGGCTATACGTACCCATCGTGCTGCACCGTTGATGGTCACCACCAGCGGGTTGCCGGGGATGATAGTCGAGTAAACAAGTAGCGTGCTGATAGCCAATAATGCGTACCCTCCGAACCGCACCCAATAAGTTGGAATGAACTGGATGATATAGGCTGCAACAACACCGAGAATGATAAACAATATCTGCGAACCGATGGGGCCGAGCACCGAGCCTCGCTGGTAAACCAGAGTAGAGGATGCCGAGAATAGCGCGATGATGGCAACAACGATCAGGGCGATAAATAATCCCCAGAAGGTACGGTCAATATTTTTGAGGTTCAGTTTCATAAGGCTCTTACTGCGGCCATGAATTGGTCTCCTCGGTCTTCGTAACTCTTGAAGAGGTCAAACGAGGCGCAACAGGGTGACAGAAGCACGGTGTCGCCTTCACGGGCTGCATTGTATGCGCCTTGGATGGCGTCATGCAGGTTGTCCGTATCGATGATCTGAAGGCCGAAACCGCCGAAATGTTCACGCAGCTTCTCATTGTGCAGACCCATGAATACCAAGGTGTGGCATTTCTGTTTGACTAATTCGTCGATCTCCGAATAGTCATTGCCTTTGTCCTTGCCGCCGAGGATAAGAACGGTGGGCGTAGTCATGGACTCAAGTGCATACCAGCAGGAGTTGACGTTCGTCGCCTTGCTGTCGTTGATATAACGAACTCCCTTGACGGTCGCTACATACTGCAGGCGATGCTCGACACCTTGGAAGGTCTTAAGACTTTCGCGAATAACCTCGTTCTTGATCTTGAGCACATTCGCAGCAATAGTCGCGGCCATCGAGTTAAG
Source organism: Paludibacteraceae bacterium (assembly GCA_017507715.1). Classification (GTDB taxonomy): domain Bacteria; phylum Bacteroidota; class Bacteroidia; order Bacteroidales; family Paludibacteraceae; genus Colicola. Next base: position 3,432 of record JAFWAK010000115.1, read on the forward strand.
GACGTTATGCCGACCTTTGAGAGCCAGTTCATCTTCTCCGACAGGTAGCGGATTAGGCATGCTGAAGCCGTACGGATAGAGCGTTGCACCTAATTGCAGGCGTTTCATCTCCCGGTCGATAACCGGGTCTTCCGCCCAGTAGATGAAGGCATCGTCGGACGTCTGGTTGCGCGTGATACGGAACTTGGCGTCGATATAGTTCTGGAATTTATAATCATAGCGGTCGAGGTGATCCGGTGTGATATTCAGCAAGATGGCGATATCGGCCTTGAAATCATACATGTTGTCCAATTGGAACGAACTGAGTTCGATCACGTAATAGTCATGGTCCTCATGCGCCACTTGCAGCGCTAACGAATTTCCTATATTGCCTGCCAGACCGACGTTGAGACCTGCCTGTTTGAGGATGTAGAAGATAAGCGAAGTAGTGGTCGTCTTGCCGTTCGAACCGGTGATGCAGATCATCTTGGCGTTGGTGTAACGCGCAGCGAACTCTATCTCCGAAATAATCGGAGTTCCTTGCGCTTGCAGCTTCTGTATCAGTGGTGCTGTCAAGGGAATACCCGGTGATTTGATAATCTCGTCTGCATTAAGAACAAGCTCTTCTGTATGCTGTCCGTTCTCCCATTGTACACCGTTCTGGTCCAGCAACGCACGATACGGTTCCGTAATAGTACCGCAGTCGGATACAAAGACCTCAAAGCCTTTCTCCTTGGCGAGGATAGCCGCTCCGCTTCCTGATTCGCCTGCGCCTAAGACTACAATTCTCTTGCTCATAATTAACGTATTTTAAGGGTTAGGATAGTAATAGCCGCTAAAATCAGCGTCACGATGCAGAAACGCAGCACGATTTTCGACTCATGGTGCAGGTTTTTGCCGCCCTTGAAGAAGATGGAGCAGGTCGGGTCATTCTTGAGTACCTGGTCCACAGATGTGCGGAAATGGTCGTGCAGCGGAGTGCGTTTCCACACGCGCACATGCTGACCGCGTTTCTTATAGAACTTATACACTTGTGTTTGCAGAATGACGCTCACGCTCTCCATGAGGAAGATACCGCAGAGCACGGGCACCAAAAGCTCCTTGTGAATCACCATGGCGCACACGCCGATGATGCCGCCTACCGTCAGACTGCCCGTATCACCC
>JAFWAK010000116.1 GCA_017507715.1 Paludibacteraceae bacterium
ATTTTTAAGAAAATAAACACAGATAAACACTGCTATGTGTCCGTTCGGAATTATGAGCCTACGCGGCTCCGAAGCGTAATCAACCAAATACGCGCTCGTAAGCGAGCTTTCAGCGCGTACTTACTTGCTTACTCTGCCACAACAGGGTTGTGCCTAAATTCCAAACAGCCACAGTAGCAGCCATAAACATAAATAAAATATTTTTTTGCTGAGCATCTACACACCAACTAAATGGATGAACAATTCCAGCGTAGCATGTGCATCAGCCATAAACAAAAATAAATATTTATTTTGCGTAAGGCGATGACTGTGAAAGGTCCTAAATTCCAAACAGCCACAGCATCAGCCATAAACATAAATAAAATATTTTTTTGCTCAAAATTTTGCATATTCCATTTTTTTGTAGTAACTTTGCAGCGCAAAGTTTTTGAGAAGGATATGGCAAACGAAGCAATCATAAAACTGTTCGAAGACAAGAAAATACGTATTGTCTGGAATGAAGAGCAAGAAAAGTACTATTTTTCCGTTGTGGATATAGTACAAGTATTAACCGATAGCGCGGATGGTCGCACCTATTGGAAGGTTCTTAAGAACCGATTAATCAAGGAAGGGAATCAAACGGTTACAAATTGTAACCAGTTGAAATTGCTTGCCGCTGACGGCAAACAACGAATGACGGATGTTGCCGATTTAGAGGGTATTTTCCGTCTTATCCAATCGATTCCATCCAAGAAAGCGGAGCCGGTGAAACGCTGGTTGGCAGAAGTGGGGGCACAGCGTATTGACCAGATGATTGATCCGGAACAGACATTCCAAATGGCAGTAGAAGATTATCGCCGGCAGGGCTATTCGGACAAGTGGATCAACGAGCGCATGCGCTCCATAGAGATGCGCAAGGAGTTGACAGACGAATGGCAGCGTGCGGGTATAACGGCACAGCAGGACTTTGCCATCCTCACGAATGTGCTCACGCAAGCATGGAGCGGAATGACCACCGGCGAATACAAACGCCACAAAGGTCTGACCAAAGAGAACTTGCGCGACAACATGACGAATATCGAACTGGCACTCAATACGCTTGCCGAAGTGGCAACCACCGAGCTATCGCGCGAACGTAATCCGCAAGGCATGAACGAGAGTAAGCAGGCTGCCAAAGCCGGCGGGCAAGTGGCCAAGAATGCGCGGCAGGATCTGGAACGCCAGTTGGGACGCAGCGTCATTTCTTCCCAACGTGCATCCGATTACATCCGTCCGATAGAAAAACCCAAGGCCGATGAGTTGCCTTTCGATGAAGAAATACCCAACTCGCATGAATAGTCGAGAGGGCGCTTTTTTTATACAAAATGACAAAAAAATGCAAAAAAATTTTGTCAATTCAAAAAAAAGCAGTAATTTTGCACGCTTTTTCGTCGTCGGAAGTGGTTCACGATGACTTCGTTGCTCTGCAACTCGTTAAATCGCCACACTCCCTCCTCTCCCCAACAATCGACAGATTGCCGGGGACCCCAAAAAAGAAAATTTTTAAATACATAAGACAATGAAACGTACATTCCAACCTTCCCAACGCAAGCGTCGTAACAAACACGGCTTCTTGGAGAGAATGGCTACCGCAAACGGTCGCCGCGTACTGGCTGCACGCCGCGCTAAAGGTCGTAAGAAACTGACCGTTGCCGACGAGGGTCGCCACAAGTATTAATGGAGTCGACTAGACAACACAAGATCGCTCGTCTCATACAGAAAGACATGAGCGACATCCTTCTGCGTTACGCGCGCACGTTGAGCGGAACCCTGATATCCGTGAGCGAAGTGCGCGTAACGCCTGATCTTTCTCTTGCGCATATCTATCTGTCTATCTTCCCGCAAGACAAGGTGGCACAGACGATGACGCTGATAGAAGAGAACACCCACCGCTTTCGCGGTGAACTCGGCACATTGGAGCGCCATCAATTGCGAATTATCCCGGAGATAGTTTTCCATCTGGACGAGACCATCGACCGTATGGAGCGCATTGATGAGTTGCTGCATGGCTAAACTTTTCGAATCCCATATTGCATGGAGGTACCTCTTCTCGAAGAAGGGGCATAATGCCATTAATATCGTTTCCGGTATTAGTGCCGCTGCCGTTGCTGTCGTGACGGCCGCGATGGTATGCGTGCTATCGGTGATGAACGGTTTCGGGTCGCTCGTGGAGCGTATGTTCTCGGAGTTCGACCCGGTGCTGCTGGTCGTGCCGTCGGAAGGACAGACGCTTCGCACCGACACCCTACCTATTCGTTCGTTGTACGCGCGCGAAGATATCGAGGCCGTCTCCATACAACTGGAGCAGACCGCCCTCATCCGCTATAAGGACCATCAACTGCCTGCGCGTGTGATGGGCGTGGACACGCTCTTCACCCGCACCGCACATATTGACTCCATCATCACCGACGGCTTCTACTCCGTCTGGGACGGTGCTTTCGACCGTGCCGTCCTCGGTCGCGGTCTGGCGGCGCAAATAGGCATCAATGCTCATTTCACCGGCGCCCTGCATCTCTACGCCCCCGAGCGCAACGGACGCATTAACATGCTGCGTCCCGACCTCTCCCTGCGTCATGAGCATGCGTTCATCGCCGGCACTTTCGCGGTCAACCAACTTGAGTACGACGACCAGCTCATGCTCGTCTCCCTGCCCCTCGCACAGCGGCTCTTCGACTATGACGAGTATACGGCGAGTGCCCTTCGGATTACGCCGCGGATAGTCGATGGTCGATTGTCGATTGTCGATAGTCGAAGGTCGATTGCAGATTTTAAATTGAAGATTGCAAATTTATTGGGTCCGGGATATAAGGTGCTGGATCGCTATGAGCAGCAGGAGGATTTCTTCCGTATCTTGCGTATCGAGAAACTGCTGACCATTCTCCTGTTGGTCTTCATCCTGCTCATCGCCAGCTTTAACATCATCGGTTCGCTCTCGATGCTCATCATCGACAAGCGCGAAGACATCCGCATCCTCTCGGACCTCGGTGCCGACGAACCGACAATCCGTCGCGTGTTCCTGCTGGAAGGATGGTTGATATCGAGTCTCGGCACGATGAGCGGCTTGATAATAGGCGTACTGTTATGCCTCGGACAGCAGCATTTCGAATGGCTTAAGTTAGGCAGCGGCAGCGAGTATGTCATCTCCGCCTACCCCGTTCTGGTACAGCCGACAGACATCCTGCTCGTGGCGGTCATCGTCCTCCTGTTAGGCTTCCTCGCCGCACTCTATCCGGCTAAAAAGATGACGATTCATGAGTGACCTGCTCCGCGAATATCACACCTACCTGCGTCTCGAACGCGGTTATTCACCGAACACCATCGAGGGCTACGAAATGGACCTGGACAAACTGCGCACCTACGCCGAGGCACACGGCATCGACTATGTGCACATGGATTTCGATGCGCTACAGGATTTCATCTTCGTCCAGTTCAAAGATATCCAATCCGAAGCCACTCAAGCCCGCGTGCTCGCCGGCATCCACTCGTGGTTTCGCTTTCTGCTATACAAGAACTATATCGACCAAGACCCTTCCGAACTGCTCGAAGGCCCCAAGAAATCCAAACACCTGCCGACGGTGCTGACGCTCGACGAGGTGAACCGGATGATGGCGGCTATCGACCTGAGCAGCAATGAAGGTCACCGCAACCGTGCTATGATGGAGATGCTCTACGGCAGCGGTCTGCGCGTGAGCGAGCTGGTCAACCTGCAGTTGAGTAAGATATACCTCAACGAGCATTACATGCTCATCGAAGGCAAGGGCTCCAAGCAGCGTCTGGTGCCGCTTTCGCCAGTGGCGGAGGAGTGGTTCGGCTACTGGATGCAGGAACGCGCCACATGGCCGCTCAAGCCCGAAGCGAAAGATATAGCCTTCGTCAACCGTTACGGCCGACCGATGACCCGCGCCATGGTCTTCACCATCGTCAGACGCCTCTGCACCGAAGCGGGTATCACCAAGACCGTCAGTCCGCATACCCTGCGCCACTCGTTCGCAACGCATCTGCTGCAGAACGGCGCCGACCTGCGCGTGATACAACAGTTGCTGGGCCATGAAGACCTGGCTACCACCGAGATATACACCCACCTCGACGTACAAGATCTGCGCAAAGCCGTACTGCAATGCCATCCGGCGAATAGAGGGTGAAAGGTTAGAGGTTAGAGGTTATGGGTTATTGGTTATTGGTGATTGGTTATTGGTTAGAGGTTATTGGTTATTGGTTAGAGAATTTCGCATATTAGTCTTCGCTCTTTGCTCCTTATGCATTCTTCCGCTTCAGGCAGTGGAGACCATCATCGTCGGCGAGATCGTCAACGAGGCTACAGGCGAGGCCATTCCGAATGTCAATATCCATTTCCGTGGCACGAAGATCGGCACCACCTCGGACGAGAACGGTAACTATGCCTTGCGCGTCGACATGACAGGCAAGAGCCAGTTGGTCTTCTCCGCCGTAGGCTATTACACCCAGCGCTTCGATATCGAACCCGGTGCGATGGCCGGCCTGCAAGTGGCGATGCGTGAGAAAGCAGCTACGCTTACGGAGATCGTGGTGGCACCTAACGAGAACCCCGCCCTCGAACTGCTGCGCCAAGTGCGCGCACACCGACCCGACAACGACCGTACGCTTCATCCGGAGAACACGGCTACCCTCCAACGCGAACAGACCCTCTATGTATCCCATATCAACAAACGGCACCTGCGCCGCGCCTTATGGCGCAGCCTCCAAGCCGGCATGATAGCACAAGAGGACTCTACCTATATCCTGCCGCTCTACCGCGAGACACAGTCTTTCCGCCTCTCCGGCGCAGACATGATACCCGCCAACGACCAGCGCACGCAGGCACTCATCCTCACCTCAACCGACTACTCGAGCCTGATCGGCAGCGAAGGTAACCTCAATTTCTACGCGAACAGCGTCAGCCTCATGGGCCACGCTTTCCTGTCCCCTCTCGCCACCGGAGGTAACCTCTATTACCGCTATTATATTGACGATTCGCAAGACAGTCTCCCTTCCGTTGAAGGAAGGGCCGGGGTTAGGCTTGTCTTTCGGACAAGGAACCCCTTCTACGCCACGTTTAACGGTTCGATGGTCATCGACACCACCACCTTCGCCCTGCGGTCACTCACTGCATACGTACCTGCCGAGGTGGCGGTCAACTACGTGAACACGCTGCATCTATCGCAGACGCTGGCACCCGACGGATCCATCGCTGACGAGCATATATCCGCCCTCCTCGATGTCTCTATCAAGAGCGAACAGGCAGGGACGGTGTTTCCAACTCTGCTCATCAATACGAGTCTGAGGAATCCGAGTATTCCGAGTATTCCGAATACTCCGATGACTCAGAATACTCCGGTAGCTTCTACCGACTCGGCTTTCAATGCGCTTGACTCGCTGCCTATAGTGCGTGCGGCAAAATGGATTGCGACCATCGCCACCACCGGATATATACCTACCGGCACACCTGTCGATATAGGTCATATAGAAGAGATACTACAGGTCAACCAGCACGAAGGCGTGCATATCGGTCTGCCGTTCCGCACGAACGAGAAGCTATCGAAGATAGTGAGTCTCGAAGCCTCAGTAGGCTACGGTTTCAAAGACCGCAGCCCCAAAGGGATGGGTCGTATTTCAGTGGACCTCCCCACCCCGCGGAAGAATATCCTGCAACTCGAATATAACGACCACTACGTATGGTCCGAAGTGGATGATTTCGACCGGCTGCTGCGCGAGAACTCCATGGGTTGGGGTAACTTCGACTTCACGGCATATGCCTTCGAAGCCCTCCACCGCGACTCGCTTTACGTCAACACAGCCCTACGGCAACGACAACTTCAACTGCATTGGTTTGCCGACTGGGCCGCGGTCAGTGACCGAGACGGAAAGGCCATGCGGGGCTGCACCCGAACGAGCTTCGAGACCCATGCCTATATCCGTGCGGGTTGGAACTACGATCTCCCTTCCCTTCAGGGAGGGGCGGGGGTAGGCTCGTACTCTTATCAGTCGCTGAGTGCGATTGCGCGTCTCAGTTGGGGTGAACGCAAGTACGACGGCTATTTCATGCGCCGCTATGCCTATTCCGGCACATATCCGGTGCTCTATTTCGGTTTCGAAGCCGGTCACTGGGGCGTCACCAATCACCAATCACCAATCACCAATGCGCAAAGCGCGCTCTATGCGCATTTGCGACTTATGCTGACCCAGCATGCGAACTTAGGCATGGGCGGTACCCTGACCTACGCTCTGCAGGCCGGTGCCATCTTCGGTCGCGTACCGGTTACGATGCTCTGGCAAGCCAATGCCAACCAAGGCTATGCCTATGACCCATACCGCTTCACCTTCCTGCACGGCAACCAACTATTAGCCGACAAATACGTCGCACTGCATACCGAATGGAACGGACAAGGTATCCTCTTCAACCTCATCCCCGGCATCCGTTGGCTGCACTTGCGTGAGTTGGTGGAAGCGAAGATAGCTTATGGCTATCTGAGTGATCAGTATTCAGCCTTCTGCCTTCAGAACCCTTCCCTTCAGGGAGGGGCAGGGGTAGGCTTTCACCAACTATATGCGGAAGTCGGTATCGGTATCGGTAACATCTTGCGGGTATGCGATCTTTACTCCATCTGGTCACTCGCGCCAGACATTCAGTGGGCCATGCGTTTTCGCATTCATTTAGGCCTCTAACGGCATAGTTTTTGTTGGAAAAAAAGCAGAAAAAAGAACTTAATAATCACTAAAAAACAATACAATTATGGCAGCAAAGAAATTAACACGCAGCGCAAACAAGATGGTCGGCGGCGTATGTGCCGGTCTGGCAGAGTATTTTGGCATTGACGCTACCGCAATGCGTGCGGCTTATGCTGTAGCTTCTATCTTCCTCGCCGGTTTCCCGGGTATCATCCTCTACATCGTTCTCCTGCTGATCATGCCGGAGGCCGCACCGAAAGCGAACAACGTGGAGGACGTTGAGTTCACGGAGGCTGAGCCGAAGGCTGAACCTAAGAAAGGCGCTAAGAAAAAATAACCTGAAGGTTATTGGCCAGTTGTTCCACACTGCTGGCACCCACGATGACGGAGGTAACACCCGTCTGCGCTAAGACCCAAGCAAGAGCTTCTTGCGCGATTGTGCGATTGGAGGCTTGCGCTTGGGTTTGTAGTTGGTGCAAGTAGTCGAGCAACTGCGGCGTACGGGCGTCAGACTTGAGGAACACCTCTTTGGCCATGCGGCTGTCCGCCGGGATACCATTCAGATAGCGGTCGGTCAGCAAGCCCTGTGCCAGCGGAGAGAAAGCGATGAAGCCGATGCCTGCCTCATGGCAGAAATCGAGGATGCCTTCGTCTATCGGTTCGCGGTTGAGCATGTTCAGCCTACCCTGATAGATGAGCAGCGGCACGTCGCGTTCCTTCAGATACTGCGTAGCTAACTTCAACTGCTCCAATGGCCAGTTCGAGATACCGATATACAGGGCTTTACCCATCCGCACTATATCCACCAGCGCCTGCAGAGTCTCCTCTATCGGCGTATTCGGGTCATAGCGATGCGAATAGAACAGGTCCACATAATCCAGATGCATCCGGCGAAGTGACTGGTCCAGACTCGCCATCAGATACTTGCGACTGCCCCACTCGCCATAAGGACCGTCCCACATGCCATAGCCGGCTTTGGACGAGATGAACAATTCATCGCGGTACGCCGCAAAATCCTCTACCATCAACTTACCCATCGTCTCTTCGGCACTGCCGGCAGGAGGACCGTAGTTATTGGCCAGGTCGAAATGGGTGATACCATGGTCAAAGGCATAATGCGTGATAGCACGACTGCGTTCGAAGGGGTCCACACCGCCGAAGTTATGCCACATGCCGAGACTCACTTTAGGCAGCAGCACGCCGCTCTTGCCGCAGCGGTTATACATCGTGTCCATATGTTCGTACCGCTGTGCCGAAGCCAGGTACGGACCGGTCATTGAGAAGTCCATAGTCAGTTTATTTTAATGTTAATTGAACAGGCGTTGTCTGACAGCGGCTGTCCGGTGCTATCCATAGTTCGTATTCAGCCGCATCGGTAGCGAAGAAATAACGGTGAGCGGTTATCGGTGAACGGTTATCGGATTCGCATTTCTCATGCCAGTAGCCCAACTGCTCTTCGGTCAGGGTGAAGGTCACCGTCCGGGACTCGCCGGCAGGGATAAAGACTTTCTCAAAGCCTTTCAGTTCCTTCAACGGACGCACCATATAGCCGGACTTCTGATGCGTGTACAGTTGCGCCACTTCGTAGGCGTCCGTCTTTCCCGTATTCGTAATTGCGCAAGACAGAGAATAGCCTACCCCATGCCCCTCCCTAAAGGGAAGGGTGTCTATTCGCGTCGATCCGTATTCGAAGGTGGTATAACTCAGGCCGAAGCCGAAGGGGAAGAGGGGTTCCGTCGGTGTCTCGAGCCAGTAGGACGACTGACCGATGCTGAACTGCGGGCAGCCGATAGGAATCGAGTCGATGAGCATCGGCGGGTCATACGACGGACGGCCGGTGTTATGCCGGTTGTAATAGAGCGGAATCTGTCCCACCATCTTCGGGAAAGTGATCGGCAAGCGACCTGAAGGCACTGCTTTACCCGTCAGCACATTCGCCAATCCCGGACCGGCCATTGTGCCTCCGTGGAAGGCATAGAGCACCGCAGCAGCCTGCTCCACCTGACGACCGATAGTGAGCGGACGACCGGCCATGACGACCATCACCACCGGCTTGCCGGTAGCCACCAGCGCATCCATCATCTGTATCTGCGCACCCGGTAAGTTCAGGTCCGCACGGCAGCGTGCCTCACCACTGAGAATCGCCTCTTCTCCGCAGAAATAGAGAATGATATCCGCCTTTTTAGCTGCTGCCACCGCCTTGGCCACATGCGACATATCCTTATCGCGACTGAAAGTCAGGCCGGGTTCGTAGATAATAGTGTATGGTGTATGGTGTATGGTGTATGATGTGCGAAAGGCCTCCAAAGGCGTAATGCTCAGCGAGGTATCGCCATCGAAGACCCAGGTGCCGAGTTGCTCTTTCTTCTGATGCGCCAGAGGACCGGTGATGAGAATAGTGAAAGGTGAAAGGTGAAAGGTGAAAGGTGAGGGGTTAGGGGTTAGGGGTAAGATACCGTCGTTCTTGAGGAGGATGGCACTTTCCTCGACCAGTCGGGTGCACACCGCCGATGCTTCAGGCGTACAGACGATTGGTTCGTCCTCCGGCACGTAGGGATTCTCAAAGAGTCCCAACCGGTATTTTAGCCGCAGCACGGAGCGTACGCACTCGTCTATCTGCGATTCGCGCACCAGTCCGGAGTCCACTAACGCAGCCAGATAATCGGTATATATATTACCCTGCATGTCCATCTCCATGCGGGCATTGATACAGCGCAGCGCTGCGTCCTTCTTATCCGCACACATGCCGTGCGGCACGAGGTCTGAACCCGAACCCCAGTCACTGACCAGCAACGCATCCGATTGCCACTCATGGCGCAGGATGTCTATATTGAGATGCGGATTGGCGGAGGACGGGAAACCGTTCATGTTATTGAACGAACACATCACACTCATCGCCCCGGCATCGAGTGCCGCCTTGAACGGCGGTAGGTATATATCACGCAGTTGCACCTCGGGAATCCAGGTGGTGTTATAGTCTCGTCCGCCTTCTGAAGCCGAGTAACCCGCAAAATGCTTCACGCAGGCAGCCATCATCGGTGACGGGTTATCGGTTATGGGTGATGGGGATTGATAGCCACGTACCGTAGCGGCACCCATCGTAGAAGTCAGTACGGGATCTTCGCCATAGCCTTCAGCCACACGCCCCCACCGCGGGTCATGAGCGACATCGACCATCGGCGAGAAAGCCCATCGGATACCAAACTGCACGGCTTCCTGTGCCGTGAGTTGCGCAGCCTGCTCCACCAACGCGGGATTCCAGGTAGCACCCTGCCCCAGCGGAATAGGACAGATGGTACGGAAGCCATGGATGACATCGCGCGCAGCCACCAACGGAATACCCAGACGGGTCTCTTCCACCGCCATGCGTTGCAGACGGTTCACCTCTTTCGCCCCGACGATATTGAAGATAGAACCTACCTTGCCCTCCCGGATGAGTGCCTCTTTCTCTTCGGCATTCCATGAAGGGTCGAGTTGGTTCAACTGACCTATTTTCTCCTCCAGCGTCATGCGGGAGAGCAGGTCGTCAATGAAACGATCCTCAGCGCTCTTCTTCGCGCAGGAACTTACAAAGAGGACGCAGAGCGATAAAAGGATATATTTCCGCATAGTATTACAATTTGACGATAATAGTCTTCACGGCATTCGCCGGCATATCGATATTAGCGATGTACTCACCTATCTGCAGCGGGAAAGAGAGGGCCTCGCCGGTGTTGAGGATATTGATGGCATATTCTCCGTTTTGGTTCACCGTAGCACAGAGATGCAGGTCCTTTTCCGGCAGGGCAGGATTGGTCACACCTAACACGGTGTCACCCGGTCGCATGGAGCGGCTGAACTGCTTGAGCACATAGTAATAGGGCGTGTAATAG
>JAFWAK010000013.1 GCA_017507715.1 Paludibacteraceae bacterium
GCATGTTAGGTTACGACCAGTTGACGGAAGAGGTAATGGCGGAGCATACGATTATCGTCAATTGTACGCCATTAGGCATGTTCCCTGATGAGAACCATTGTCCGGCTATTCCGTATGAACGTATAACGGCACGACATTTGCTGTTCGACTGTATCTACAACCCGGCAGAGACGCTGTTCCTCAAACAAGGCAAAGCACAGGGAGCCACCATCCAAAACGGCTTGGAAATGCTGTACGGACAAGCTAAGGCCGCGTGGAAAATCTGGAATTCTGATAAGGACAAACATAGCATAAACATAGCACATACATAGCATAAACATACGATTACCTCATATGAAGAAATTGATTTTGTTGCTCCTTGGAGCAGTCATCGCAAGCGCAGTAAGCGCACAGGTATTGGAACAAGACGAATCGGCATTAGTTTACTATAGCCCGAAGACGACGCTCACGCTGGAGTTCACCTATCTGGAAGAACGCTACGAGCGCGGTCAGTATGCCGAGTACGCAGAGGCGATGTTGGGCATTTCCGACGCCGTAATGGAAACAAAGAGCGTTTGTACGCTGAAAGACGTGCACGTCGGGACCTCCACGACAACGGACTATGACCGTCCGCATAAAGTAGATAACGAAGCAGGATTTCCTGTCTTGTTGACCATCAACAACAAGGGTTTGCTGATGGGTTATAACGTGGCCATGCCGGAGAAGAAGCCGACTAAGACTGCTCCTAATCAGCATCGCGGTAAGAAACAGGAAGAGCGCGTAGTTCCGTTCTCGGAGGAAGTGCTGACAGCTGCTAACCCGGAGGCACAGGCTAATGAAGTGGCAAAGCAGATTTTCCATTTACGTGAGACACGCATGTATTTGCTGAACGGCGAAGTGGAACACGCTCCGGCAGACGGTCAGGCGATGAAATTGGTGCTGGAAGAGTTAGACCAACAGGAGAAGGCTCTGACAGCTTTATTCATCGGCAAGAAAAGCAAACACCAAAAGCAGAAGACCGTTCGCATCGAGCCGAGCAATGAAGGCGAGTTGCTGTTCTTCTCGGAAGAAAACGGTTTCACGGAAGGCGATAATATTGACGCAGACACTATTGAAGTGCGGATGAGTTGTCAACAACAGATCGCGCAGCCTGTGACCGATAAGAAAAAGAAGAAAGGCGTTGAGTTGTCACAGATCGTCTATAACGTGCCGGGTTACTGCGGCGTGATTATATTCTATAAAGGACAGATCATGGACAGCCGAGCTATTCCTGTGGCACAGTTAGGCGTAGATGTCGCGCTGCCGAAGTCTATGTTCACCGGCAAAGAGTTGCCGAAAATCATCTTTAGCGAAAAGACCGGAAATATTATTTCGATATCGAAATGAGAAAAATCCTATTTATATTGACTTTGTGTGCGGTTTCTTGGGCTTCGGCGCAAGAGATCAACTGCACCGTGACGATTAACTCCGACCAGATAGAAGGCTCCAACAAACAGGTTTACGAGACCATGAAGAGTGCCATTGAGGAGTACATGAACCAGAACCGCTGGACGAACATGACTTTTGCCGAGCACGAGAAGATTGAGTGCAGTATGATGATCATTGTCAAGTCCGTGGCGGATAACATGTACACCTGTGAGATGACATTACAGAGCCGTCGTCCTGTTTACGGCACGACGTACACCACTCCGCTGCTGAACTTCGTGGACAAGAACTTCAACTTCACGTATCAGGAGTACGACCGCATCGAATATCAGCAGAACACGTTCACGACAAACCTCACGGCAATGCTGGCCTACTATTGCTACCTGATTATCGGTCATGATTTAGACAGTTATCAGCGCCTTGGCGGAACGCCTGCTTTTACGGCATGCGAGGAGATCGTCAATGCGTGTCAGAGTGCTTCCATGGAACAGACAGAGCAGAAGGGCTGGCTGGCATTCGACAGTAACCGGAACCGTTATGCACTGATAAACAACCTGTTAGACGAGGCCTTTAAGAAATACCGCAATTATTACTATGAATACCATCGTCTGGGTCTGGATGAGATGAGCGGCAATGTGACCAACGGTCGTGCCCGCATTGCGGAAGGCATGCCGGTGTTGAAGGAAGCATACCGCGCTCGTCCTGCGACTTATGTCATCAATACCTTCCTGGACGCCAAAGCCGATGAGCTGGTGGATATTTTCAAGAAGGGAACGGCTAAAGAGAAAAAAGATGTGTATGAGTTACTGATAGATATCGACCCGACGCGTCAGACGACTTATGACCGAATGAACGAGTAAACAAATTTATGAATTAACGAGTGAATGTTACAGCATTTACACATACAAAACTACGCACTGATAAGCCATCTGGATATTGACTTCAGAGACGGTTTCTCGGTGTTGACGGGTGAGACCGGTGCCGGTAAGAGTATTATCCTCGGTGCCCTGGCATTGGTGCTGGGTGCGCGTGCTGATAGCAAAGCTATCACAGACGGCGAGGACAAATGCATCATCGAGGCTACTTTTGATGATATCATCATCCGTCGCGAACTATACGCCAACGGTAAGAGCCGGTCGTTTGTGGACGATAGTGTCGTCACGCTGCAAGAACTGAAGGTGCTGGCAAACCAACTGATTGATATCCATTCACAGCATGCGAATCTGCTGATAGAGAACGCAGATTTTCAGTTAGAGGTGGTGGATGCCATCGCGCTGAATGAGCCGCTCCGAACGGATTACAGCACGCATTACGAGGCGTACACAGCAGCCGTGGAAGCTTTGCGCAAACTGCAAGAGTTGACCAAGAAGAGTCAGCAGGACGCCGACTATATTCAATATCGGTATAAGATGCTGGACGAAGCCGGGCTGCAGGAAGGCGAGTTGGAAGAGTTGGAGCAAGAGCAGTACACGCTCAGTCATGCCGAGGAGATCCAAGCGGCCTTGCAGACAGCCGTAGAAACCTTGAGCGGCGAGCAAGGAAGTGCTATTGAGGCCTTGCGGGCTTGTCGTTTGGACGAGGCAGCAGCCGACCTGCAAGAACGTATCAACAGTACCCGCATCGAGTTGCAAGACATAGCAGAAGAAGCCGAGCGTAAGTTACAACGCGTGGAGATGGATCCGATGCGGTTGCAGTGGGTAGAAGAGCGGATCGGTCAGTTGGAAGAGTTGAAGCGCAAGTTCAGTGCAGAGACCATTGCTGAACTGATCGCCTTGCGGGATGAGTTGGCGGAACAAGTGAACCGTCTGGATAGTTTCGATTTCGATATCGAGCAGGCCCAAAAGGCTTTAGAGGCCGAGAAGAAAGGTCTGTTGAAAGCCGCAGAGGCACTGACCAAGAGTCGTAAGGCCGTCGTGCCACAGATAGAAAAGACCTTGGTGGAAGGCCTTACCCGTTTGGGTGTGGCGCATGCCAAAGTGCAAATCGCCATCAACGCCACGCCGGACTTCTTAACCCCTGCGAGGCACGATAATTTCACGCCGAGCGGCTGCGATGAAGTACAGATATTGTTTGCAGCCAACCTCAACCAGAGTTTACGAAACGTCAGCGAGGTGGCTTCCGGCGGTGAGATCAGTCGTCTCATGCTCTGCGTGAAAGCCCTCATTGCCGGCACGAAAGGTCTGCCGACCATTATCTTCGACGAGATCGATGCTGGTGTGAGCGGCGACATAGCCAAACAGATGGCCACAATCATGCGTGAGATGGGTACCCATCGGCAGATCATCGCGATCACACATTTACCGCAGATCGCTGCGCTCGGTCAGACGCATTACAAGGTCTATAAGGCTGACACCGACACGCGCACCGAGACACATATCAGTCGTCTGACAGACGATGAACGGATAACAGAGATTGCTTCCATGCTCAGCGGCAAGAACGTGACGGAAGCAGCCCTCAAAACAGCCAAAGAACTATTATGTTACCATTAGCAGAACGACTTCGTCCGAAGACTTTGGACGACTACATAGGCCAGAAACATATGGTTGGGCAAGGCGCTATTCTGCGTCAGATGATAGAGAGCGGTAACATCGCCAGTTTTATCTTATGGGGCCCTCCGGGTGTAGGCAAGACGACTCTTGCCCGTATTATCGCGCATCAGTTACAGCGGCCGTTCTACACGCTGAGTGCCGTGACAAGCGGTGTGAAGGAGGTTAGAGACGTCATTGAGAAAGCCAAACGCAACGCAAGTCTGAACAGCGGACTCTTTGCTCCGACCGACGGACGCAGTCCGATCTTGTTCATCGATGAGATCCACCGGTTCAGCAAGAGCCAGCAGGACAGCTTATTGGGTGCGGTAGAGGAAGGCACTATTACGCTCGTTGGCGCGACGACCGAGAACCCGTCGTTTGAGGTCATCACTCCCCTACTCAGCCGTTGTCAGGTATACGTGCTCAAATCGCTGGATAAGGAGGACTTGCTGGAACTGCTCAACCGAGCCCTGACCCGCGACGATTATATCAAGTCATTAGGATTACAGGTCAAAGACACGGAAGCCTTGCTGCGGTATAGTGGCGGTGATGCGCGCAAACTGCTCAACATCATCGAGCTTGTCAGCAACAGCGGTGCCAAGATCATTGACAATGAGACCGTCACCAAGCAGTTACAGCAAAACCCCGTGGCGTACGATAAGGACGGAGAGATGCATTATGATATCATCTCGGCTTTCATCAAGTCCATCCGCGGCAGTGATCCGCAGGCGGCCATCTATTGGCTGGCACGGATGATTGAAGGCGGTGAAGACCCGAAGTTCATCGCCCGGCGATTGGTTATTTCGGCCAGTGAAGATATCGGGTTAGCGAACCCGAATGCGATGCTGCTGGCAAACACCTGCTTTGAAGTGGTCAATAAGATTGGCTGGCCGGAAGGACGTATTCCGTTAGCGGAGACGACTATCTACCTGGCGACCTGCAAAAAGGACAACTCGGCTTATCTGGCAATAGACGCAGCGCTGGCAAAAGTGCGCGAGACCGGCAATTTGCCCGTTCCGTTGCACCTTCGCAATGCACCGACGAGCCTGATGAAGGAATTGGGTTATTCGGACGGCTATAAGTATCCGCATGACTTCCCGGGACATTGGGTGGCACAGCAGTACTTACCGGACGAGCTGGTCGGCACAGAGTTTTGGAAAAAAGATTAGTGGCAGGCCTATACGTTCATATTCCGTTTTGCAAGAAGCGCTGCCGTTATTGCGATTTCTTCTCCACCACCCTTCTGGAACGCCGGAAGGAATACATAGCAGCCTTGCTCAAGGAGATCAAGCTACGCAGAGAAGAAGCCGGAGAACCGATACAGACCGTGTACCTCGGCGGAGGTACTCCCAGCACCCTGGAAACCGCGGATATACAGCGTATTCTGGAGGCTGTGGGCTGTAAGGATGCCACGGAAGTGACGATGGAATTGAATCCCGGAGACGCCACACCGGCGTACCTGCAAGCCATAAAAGCGGTGGGAATAAACCGGCTGTCCATCGGCATTCAGTCCTTTCAGGACGAGTTACTGCAACTCATCGGCAGGCGTCATGATGCGGAGCAAGCCATCAAGGCCGTGCAGATGGCGCAAGAGGCGGGTTTTGACAACATATCCATCGACCTCATGTACGCCCTGCCGACACAGACGATGGCGCAGTGGAAAGCGGATATAGAGACGGCATTGCAGCTGAAGATACAGCATATATCGTCCTACGGCTTGATTTATGAGGAAGGTACGGCGTTGACGCGCAGTGTGGAACAAGGCGAATTGAAAGCCGTGGACGAGGAGATGGAGAATGCCATGTATGACTATTTGTGCGAGCGGTTGAAGCAAGCCGGATTCGTGCATTATGAGGTAAGCAACTTCGCCTTGCCGAGCCGCGAAGCGCAGCATAACAGCCGGTACTGGGACGGCACGCCATATATAGGTGTCGGAGCCGGCTCGCACAGTTATCTGCCGCCTGTACGCAGTTGGAACCCGTCTGACCTGGACGCCTATATAAACGGCATAACGAGCGGTACACTGCAGCGCGAGAGTGAGACCCTAACGGAGGAAGAGCTGTTTGACGAGCAAGTAATGTTAGGGCTCAGGACGAACAGAGGCGTGTCGGCAGAACTGCTGCAAGGACGGGCACAGAGACACATAGAGAGCGGCTTATTACGCTTGACCAAAGATAGTCGCATAGTAGCCACCCAACAAGGAATACACATTTTAAACAGGATAATTGAAGACTTAATGCTATGAATACAAAATCGTGGTACAAACCATTTTTGATTTGGTTCTGGAGTCTCTTCTTCGGAGGCTTGACGGTAGCTTTTCTCGTAATCTGGCTGATTACGGAAGGCGCTCTGGGTTATCTGCCGCCGTTGGAGGAGTTGCAGAACCCAAAGAACACCTTTGCCAGTGAGGTTATCTCGGCCGACATGCAGTCACTCGGACGCTATTACCGCTACGAGAACCGCATCAGTGTACAGTACACGGACCTCTCGCCGAACCTGATTAATGCCTTAGTGGCGACGGAAGATGTGCGATTCTATGACCACACGGGTGTCGATTTTAAGTCCATGTTCCGCGCCATTCTTAAGTTAGGTCGTGCCGGAGGTGGTTCTACCCTCACCCAGCAGTTGGCCAAGCAGTTATGGTCGCCGCGCGCCAATAACATCTTTGAGCGGGCCATGCAGAAACCTATCGAATGGGTCATCGCCACCAAGTTGGAGAGACTCTACAGCAAGGATGAGATTCTGCTCATGTACCTCAACCAATTCGACTTCCTCTATAGTGCCGTAGGCATTCAGTCGGCCTCTCAGGTCTATTTCTCGACCACGCCGGCGGACCTCAAGTTGGAGCAGGCCGCGATGCTGGTAGGCATGTGCAAGAACCCGTCGCTGTATAACCCTGTGCGTCATCCGGTTCGTGCAACTGGCCGTCGGAATACCGTTCTCAGCCAGATGGAGAAATACGGGTATATAGACGAAGCTACACGGGATTCCGTATCGGCTATTCCGCTGGAGTTGCATTATAGTTCCGTGGACCACAAGCAGGGGCTGGCACCGTACTTGCGTGAGTACCTGCGCGGTGTGCTGACGGCAAAAGAGCCGAAAGAGAGCGAGTATTCGGAGTGGAACAAACAGCAGTACGAACTGGACAAATGGCAGTGGGAGAACAACCCGCTTTACGGCTTCTGCGAGAAGAACAAGAAGGCTGACGGAACGCCTTATGACCTCTATCAGGACGGTCTGAAGATATACACGACCATCGACTCGCGCATGCAGCGTTACGCCGAAGAGGCCGTGAGCGAACATATGCAAGAGCAGCAGAAGTCGTTCTTCAAGGAACTGAAGAAGAAAAAGAATGCACCGTTCTCATGGAAACTGACACAAGCAGAGATAGACGGCATCATGAACCGCTCTATCCGACAAACGGACCGCTATCGCGCTATGAAACGCAATGGAGCCAGTCAGGATTCTATCACGGCTGCCTTCATGACACCGCGTGAGATGCAGGTATTCGACTACGACAAAGGCATGATCGACACCATACTCAGTCCGTACGACTCTATCAAATGGCTCAAAAGTTACCTGCGCTGCGGATTCATGTCGATGGACCCGCACACCGGGCATGTTAAGGCTTATGTCGGCGGGCCTAACTTCGCGCATTTCCAATACGACATGTGTACGAAAGGTCGTCGTCAGGTGGGTTCGACCGTCAAGCCCTACCTCTACACGCTGGCGATGGATGAAGGTATGTGGCCATGCGAGAAGACAGTAAACCAGCCAATCACGCTGCTGGACGCCAACGGCAATGAGTGGTCACCGCGTGACACGCACGATAAGTATGCCGGCGACACAGTCACCCTCACATGGGGTCTGATGAATTCATCCAACTGGATATCGGCGTATCTCATGTCGCTCTTCACGCCGGAACAGCTCGTCAAGATGATGCAGTCCTTCGGTATTCAGGGCCAGTTAGACCCGGTTATCTCGCTCTGTCTGGGCCCGTGTGAAGTGAGTGTGGAAGAGATGGTAGACGCCTATACAACTTTCGCCAACAAGGGTATTCGTACCGAACCGCTG
This sequence comes from Paludibacteraceae bacterium, assembly GCA_017507715.1. Classification (GTDB taxonomy): domain Bacteria; phylum Bacteroidota; class Bacteroidia; order Bacteroidales; family Paludibacteraceae; genus Colicola. Next base: position 8,007 of record JAFWAK010000013.1, read on the forward strand.
TACGTGACCCGCATCGAGGACAACAACGGCAATGTGATCGGTTCGTTCTCGCCTAAGACGCATGAGATCATCAGCGAGACGACGGCTTATAAGATGATTCACATGCTACGCGCTGTAATGGACCACGGTACGGGCGTGCGCGTGCGTTTCAAATATGGAATAACGACTCCGATGGGCGGCAAGACCGGTACGACCAACAATAACTCCGACGGATGGTTCATGTGCTTTACGCCTTCGCTGGTGAGCGGTACATGGGTCGGCGGAGAGGACCGTGGCATACATTTTGATAACATGGCAGAAGGACAGGGAGCTTCCATGGCACTGCCTATTTGCGCATTATACATGCAGAAAGTGCTGGCTGACCCTGATTTAGGCTACGACCCGAATGAGCAGTTCGACATACCACGTTGGTTTGACCCGAATGAAGGTTGTAAATAAGGTGGAAGGACAAAAATGAAAGGAAGAAGGACATATAATAATATGATGCGAGGACTGATTATCCTTTCATTTGTCATTTTTCATTTTCTTCCTTCCTATGCCCAGCTGAATACCGATCGTATTACTGCGATTGGTAGAAATGCGTTGTATTTCGAGGATTACGTGCTCTCCATTCAGTATTTCAATCAGGTCATCCGCCTCAAGCCGTACTTGGCGGAACCCTATTTCTACCGAGGCATAGCAAAGATCCAATTAGAAGACTATCAGGGCGCCTTGCGGGATTGTAATGCCGCCATAGAGCGTAATCCGTTCTCGCCCGGTATCTATTATGCGCGCGGTTATATATACCGCCAGCTCAATGAGTTGGAGAAGGCCGAAGCGGACTATTCCGAGGCCTTACGCTTCTCGCCCGAGAACCGCACATATATGTTGCTGCGTGCGGACACCCGAGCGGCCATGAAGCAGTACGACTTGGCTCTGGAAGATATAGAGAAAATGCTCAAGCGCGAACCGCAGTCAGCCTCGGTTTGGTCCGAGAAAGGACATATATGTATCCTTAAAAAGGATACAATGGCTGCATTGGACGCTTTTGAGCAGGCAGTGAAGTATGACAAGAGTAACCCTGCCGTGTGGTCGGCTTTAGGTGTAACGAACCTCATGTTGGAACGGGAAGACGAAGCCTATATGCAGTTGACGCAAGCCATTAACTTAGGCTCCAAATGGGCCGGTGACTACACGAACCGCGGTCTTATTCATTATCATCGCCATAACTATCGTGGTGCGCTCTCGGACTACGACCAGGCCGTGAAGATTGCACCACGTGAGGCGGACTGCTATTATAACCGCGGTGTAATGCGGCAGGAGGTGGGTGACTACAATCGTGCCTTGGAGGACCTCAACACCGCCATCTCACTATCTCCGGAACGCACGGAGATGCGCTATCAGCGCGGATTAGTGGAGATGCAACTCAAGCAATGGAAGGCTGTGGTGACCGATATGAAAGCCCTTATCGAACGCTATCCGTATTTCCTGCCGGCATATTATCTGGCAGCGCAGGCCTACACGCAGCAAGGCAACCAAAAAGAGGCTTTCCGTTATCGTCAGAAGGCGTACGATTTGGAGCAGCGCAAGGATGAGATTCAAGCGCAACAGGCGGCACAACCCAATACCGACCTGCTGATAGCGGACGCGCAACCGCAGGGAAAAGACCATCGTAAGGAGTTCTCGACCTCCACGGCGCAGAACCAGACCGAGATTCCTGAAGAGGAGCAGAAATACGACTCGCAGACCCGTGGCTCGGTGCAGAAACGCTACCAGGATGTCGTCAACGAACCGAATATCTTGCTATCTTATTACAGCCAGGACCTCAGTTTGAGGCGCACAAATTACTATCATCCGCTGGTGGATGATCTGAATAAGAAAGAGGCTTTGCCGGCAACCTTGCGGTTCACCAATCAGGAACTGGCACTCACGGCCGAAATGGTGGATTACCACTTCTCGCAGATCACACGTCTCACGCTGCTGATGGACCAAGCGCCTACGGCGGAGCTCTATTTCGCACGGGCCTTGGAATTCGCCATCATCAAGGACTACGCCAGTGCCATTGACGACTGCACCAAAGCACTGACGCTCACCAACAACCATGACTTGACCGTCATCCTCACTTTCTGCCGCGCCAATTGGCGGTATCGCCTGACGGAGGTGGACTATGAGTTGATGCTACGCGACTACGACTATGTGCTGCGTCTGCAGCCGGACTTCGTCTTTGCGCTCTATAACAAGGCCAACATCCTCTGCGCACAGCACGAGTACAACGATGCCATCAAATATTACACGCAGGCCATCCAGCAGGATGCGGACTTTGCCGAAGCCTACTTCAACCGCGGCCTGACGTATGTCTATATAGGCGAAAATGAAAAAGGACTTTCCGACCTGAGTAAAGCCGGAGAATTAGGCATCTACCAGGCTTATAACCTGATTACACGATTTAAGTAAATTGAAGATTTATAGATACATAGTAGTCTTTGCTCTTTGCTTCTTGTTCTTTGCTCCCACAAAGGCACAAGTTCTGTACGAAATCAGCGGTAACAGCGCCAAGGCCAAATCGTATATATTGGCGACAAACCGCTTGGTTAACATGCAATTCCTGGACACCATTCCAAACGTGTTCAAATGCTTTGCGCAATGCGATAAAGTGATCACGGAATTTGCCATGCAGGACTACGAAGCAATCGCAGCTTTACGCCAGGCGGCCATTCTACCAGACTCTGTTAAACTGACGAATTTCTATAGCGAAAGCGATTATGAATACATAGATAATAGCCTTCGCATAAATTTAGGGCTCGGTTTGGATAAGTTGTGTCGGATGAAACCCTCCTATCTGACGGAGATGTTTCGGACGGAATTGATGAAGCAATGGCTGCAATATGATGAGCAACATTCGATGGAGAGTTTCTTTGAATCAGTGGCGGCTGAACGAGACATTCCCGTGATAGGATTGGATAATATCGGCGAGACGATGTTTATGCTCTTTGACCGTGAGCCTTTCCATTGGCAATGCACGGAATTGAAGAAAGTGATTGAGTATCCGGAGAAGGAAGTGAAACAAGAACGCATCTTGCGTGATATGTATCGGGACGGACGGTTGACGGACATCGCCTTTCAGGTGGAAGGGCCGGACAACACGACCTCCATCTCCTATTCGGACTACCAGATTTACGCACAGCGTAACCAACAGTGGGCCAAGCGACTGAAACCCTATCTGACGGAAGGGCACGCCTTCATCACACTCAATGCCATCTATTTAGGTGGCGATAAAGGCCTGCTGCAAGCCCTCCGCAAGGCGGGTTATCGGGTTCGGCCTGTCAATAGAAGAACGATAAAATTAAATAACAAATAATAAAAGATGAAAAAGGTATTTTCTGTAATGGTAGCGCTGATAATGGCGTTGAGCATGAGCGCGGCAGAGCGCGGTAAGTTTATTCATGTAGATGCAACGGTGAACAAGAACCTCAAGCCGCAGATCGCTTTCTGTCAGGCACACAAGGACGGAGCTGATGTCACAACGCTGCTCGTCAAAACGGTCAACACCAATGCCTACAATGAGTTCACAGACGCTTCGCGTGTACTCATCCGCTTTGCGGATGGCAAGGCTGTACGACTGAACCGCGTACCGGGCATCGAGGTGAAGAAGTACAAGAACACCGAGAAGGCCGCCAATGCGACTATCACCAAGTATTGGACGGAAACGGAGTATGAAGTGACGCCGGATGTCATTGAGAGATTAGAGGCCGGCATTGCTATCATCAAAGTACGTGTGGTCTTCAAGGAGAACGACGCCAAGGACTATGACATCGCGGAGGGTTACCAACCGAAGATGGCGGCAGACCTGCTGAAGTCTTACCAGGAGGCCGCGCTCAACAATAAGAAGAACAACTCCGACTTGAGTGATGAAGATTTTTGACCTGTCAAAAATAATCGTGAACGTTAGGGCTAAGAGTTTTTCTAAGCGCATAGCACTCCTGGTCCTTCTCCTTTCACCTGTCACCTGTCACCTTTCACATGCCCACGCTATCGGCATGAAGGAGTTGGGTGATTCGCTGATGGTCTGGACGGGTTTTGCGCGGTCGTGGTCTCCTACGGTGCGCGTCAAACAGCTGCGTATCAACGGTGACGAAGTGACCCTCAAGACCAACCTCACGCTTCATGACGTTCGCTGGACGCCTGATAATGTAGCTGAAGTCAAGCGCAAAGTGAGCGTCTGGACACTTGGTCATGAGAACGGGACGGTTACTATCTACACGGGTTCGGCCACTATTGACGAACTCATCACCGACTGTGCCCGGTCTGAAAATCACCAATCACCTATAACCAATAACCAATCCGATCTAACAGATCGGAATATCGTCCTCTACCCTTCTCACGGCCTCTATTTCAACCGTGACAGGCAGCAGTGGATCTGGCAGCGTGCGACGCTCTGGACGACGGTAGAAGACCTCTACAGCCATGAGTACGTGCGCCGCGTGTCGCGGATGTTAGAGAACGCTGGGGCCAGGGTCCTCTCGCCGCGTGCTGGACTGGATCAACAGGCTTTAGGCGCATCCGGCATGCCGCAGTGGACAGAAGGCGCGCGCTATTGGCTGGAGAGTCAAGGCGCAGACTCATCCGTATGGAAACTCTACGACGGCAACGAGTACAAGGACGACATGAAGAGTCGAGGCACATGGGTCAACAGCCTGCAGACACCGGTGGACTTGTGCATCGCGCTGCATACAGACGGCTTCGACAGCGGGAACGACAGTACTATTGTCGGAACGCTGGCCATCTACACGGCCAAGGACGATGACGGCAACACAACGCTACGCGACGGCAGTGACCGCGAGAAGACCAATCGCAACCTCGCTGACTGGATACAGACATCCGTCACCAACGACCTTAAACACTGGAATCCGGAATGGACGCGCCGCCAACTGAAGGAAGCCAACTATTGTGAATCCCGCATGCCCGTCGTGCCGAGTATCATACTCGAACTGCTCAGCCATAAGAACATGGCGGACATGAAATACGGTCTGAACCCTGCCTTCCGTTTTGCGGCTGCACGCGCGGTATATAAAGGTATACTACGCTATCTGAATGGTCCGAATGCCATCGTCCAGCCGCTACCC
>JAFWAK010000117.1 GCA_017507715.1 Paludibacteraceae bacterium
ACTTACCCTCTTTGACGGCCACTCCTTTGCCTTCACGCACTGCCTCTTCAGAGAGTTGAACCATCTCTTTGGCCCAAGCCACTTCCTCTTCAGACGGTGAGTAATATTGGTGGACGAGCGGTAACTCTTTGGGATTGAGCACGAGCATTCCTTCGAAGCCCAGTTTCTTGCTGAGTTGAAGGTTTTGCTCGAGATCCTCGAGGTCATGTACCTTGATATGCACGGTGTCAATCGGCTGTACGCCGCATGCGCGGGCACCCATGGCTATCATCGTGCGTGCCGAGAGGATAGAGAGTCCTTCGGCATCGTGCTTGCCTTGCAGATCCGTCACAAAATCCTCGCATCCGAAAGCGACTGCTACAACGCGGTCGCAAGCTTTGCAAATAGACTGGATATTCATCACGGCAGCCGTAGTCTCGATAAGCGGAATCAGTTTGAACGTACCTACGGGAATACCTTTTTCATACTCTATCGTCTCCAATAGTTTACCGATGAAATAGACATCCTCCGCTTTGGTGGCTTTGGGGTACATAAATCCCGTGATACCAGGCACCGTTAGTTGGTATATATCTCGCAGCAGTTCTCCACTCTCGCGGTCATTAACACGCGGATAAACCGCCCGTCCGGCAAAACGGCCTTCACGAACATAACGCAAGATATTATCGCGCGCCACTTGTTTGTTCTCATAAGGCTGCACCGAGTCCTCTATATCAAGCAGCAGCACATCGGCATTGCAACGCATAGCGGCACTCTCCATGAGACGCTCGTTATGCGCAGGAACGAACATCAGACTTCTAAACAGGTGTTCCATTAGGCATTTTGTTTTTTAACTAAAACATTACGACGGAAAGAGATTACATCCTCTCCGCGCTGATTATAGCCGACAGTCTCCACATAGACGATTCCACGGTCGGGCTTAGATTGCGATTCCCGCTTGCTGATGATACGTGTACGAGCATAAATAGTATCATTAACGAAAACCGGTTTGAGATGTTTCACATCCTCATAGCCTAAGTTGGCGATGGCCTTACCACTAATATCGGGCACGGTCATACCTACCACGATACTGAACACCAACGTTCCTACCACGAGCAGTTGACCGTGTTGGTTCTGCTGTGCATAATCCAGATTGGTATGAACCGGATGGTGGTTCATCGTGAGCAGACTGAAGAAGTTATTGTCGCTCTCAAAAATCGTTTTCGACAGGCTGTGTTTGATTTCCTGTCCCACTTCGAATTCCTCGAAGTACATTCCCAATTTACTTGGTTCCATATAGTGTATTTAATTAATATTCATTCGTTTATCTGCCTGATAAATGAAATAGCCGCTGCGGTCGGCGCTGCAAGTAAGCGGACGCAGTTCCGTATCCGTCTGCTCGGCCATAACTATCTCTTTATATTCCGCTGCGTGCTGTATGAACGGCAGCACCTCGGGCGTTTGCGCACTCAGAAAATAGACACCGCTGTGCGCCAACGCCTTGGGTTCGGGATGAATGGTCTCGCCTAACGCCACTTCTATCACGCCTTGCAGGAAATCATAACCCGTACTGAGTTTGACCAAGTCGCTGCCGATAAAATCACCGCCCATGCGACCGCCTATCTCCATAACCACCACTCTACCCGACGCCGTAATCTTATATTCCGAATGGCTGGCTCCGCTGGTAAGTCCCAAGGCGTCCAAAGCACGGCGTGTAATACCATAGATGCGCTCTTGCATAGTAGCCGGCAGATCGGAAGGCTGGTGATGCGCCAATTCCACAAAATGCGGTGCTTCGGTCGTCACCTTATCCGTTATCTGCAGGGCAAAATGCGTACCTTGACATGAGATGGTCTCAACGCTTATCTCCCGTCCTTCGATAAACTCCTCCACAAGAGCTTCGCCAGCCAGCGACACACGCTGCGCCTCTTTCACGGCCGGTTCCAGGTCTTCCCGTTTTGTCACTTTCTGCACACCCAGACTACCACTCCGGTCGCTGGGTTTGACGATTAACGGTAAAGAGAGATGAGCGGTGAGGGACGAAATATGAGTGTCCTCTTTGGCCACCACCACAAAGTGCGGGCAGTCGACCTCTGCAGCCACTAACGCCTCGCGCATCAGATGCTTGTCATGGGCCTTGCACGCCGCTTCATAACTATTTCCCGCCAAGCCCATCTGCTCTGCCACATAGGCGACAGTAGGCGCCGCTACATCGCTGGCGATAGTGCAAATCCCGTCTATCCGCTCTTCGCGACAGATACGCAGGATCTCGTCCTTTTCGGTAATCGAGACTGGATAGAAGACATCACAGATATCTTTGCACACGGCGCCTTCCGCCCATGCAAAGCAAATCGTACGCAGGCCCATCGCTTTGGCTTTCTCCACAATCGGTCGCTGCAGGTAACTGGCTCCTATGATGGCTAAACTTCTCACTCTTTCACTTGTATTTGTACGATAGCATGACGGCCATTACGGCATTTCCACTTCACCTGCGTCGGCACGCCATAATGTTTCTCTATCTGTTCACGTACCATTTGTAAACGGCAGTTCTCTGCCTCATAGTTACGGTCAGTAAACACATAGACATCATCTCGCAACAACGCACGATAACTATGTCCGACAGGCTTGTTGAGCGGCACCCATGTTAACCAACCCAAAGTATATTTCTTAAACGCATAAGGCCATATATGCCACGGGTTGCCAGCCTCCAAGCGCATTCCGGCACCTATCGTGACAAGCGTTGCATCCTCCGGCACTAGTTCCAATAACGGTTGTTGAAGCATGGTCCACACTTGTTGTTTATAGTACACGAAAAGATGTTGGCTGTATATCTGATAACCGTACCAGCCACTCAGGGTCAGGAGGATAGCCAAAGCAATGCCCCAACGCCGTTTGAGACCCGTGGTATTCGGCAGCAGCATGAAATCCGTCATTAGCATGGGAAGCAACATACAGAGGAACACGCGGTTCTTGAGGAAGCCGTCCAGACTCACATGAATCATCAGCACGATGATAAAGAGCGAGTATAGGATGAGGAAAATATATTTGGACCGGTTGCCGGTAGTTAGAATCATAAGGATGAGCAGCGCCAACATGATAACTACCTCCACGGCATATTTATCAAGGCGGTGCAGGTTCTCCAACTGCTCATGGAAAGGCACTTCACCCACCACGGCACTGATTTGCCGAATGGTAGGCAGGTCTATCTGCTCTGCATCCGGAATGAACTGCAGCAATAACTTATAATCCGTCGAGTCCACGCCGGCCGGCAATTCTTGGGGCTGCAACTTATGGGCATTAGGATTATCATTGAGTTGTGCACGCAGTTGGTTGTACTCGCGGTAATATTTCCACTCCGGATCACTGTCGTACGCCATCTTATTGACCACACGTCCACCGACCACAGCAGCCAGCAGCACGATAACAGCCATATATTTACGCCAGTTGAGACGATAGGTATAGACGATGATCGGGGCCATCAGCAGACCTACCAGACCGGCCGCCATGAAGCGTATCAAGGCTGCAACAGCCACTAACACCACTCCGCTCCATCGCGCTTGCTTACTCTCACGCAGCAGTAACATACACCCCGCCAGACAAGTCAGACCGGCTGTCGTGGTGAACTGCAGCGCCACGATGATTCGCGCCCAGAGGACATAGAGGATGACAAGCCATAAGATGCACTCCCATTTGGCGCGATTAGGCGTCGTCAGCACACAATACGCCAGCACCGACATCGATACGATATGCAGCACGACAAACGACAATGTGTACCACTCGATAGCCGGCAGCAGGCCGTAAAGCAAAGTCAGCACATAGCCATAGATGACGTTAATATACACCAGATGGAAATCCGGCACGCCCGAATAAGTACCATTAGCTATCATGGCCATCACTATGTCGTCGTTCTCTTCAAACGAGAGCGGCAACACCATAGCCATCACCGCGAAGAACGCGATGTTACATGCTAAAATGATATATTTGAGGTACTTACTCATTCCCAATGTCGGTCTTTGGCGAATAAACGGCTTGCGCCGTGCAGTAAAGTCGTCGCCACCATATGGCGTGCGTACGACGGGCTGTATCGCCGGATACGTTCCGCATTCGCCATGCGCTGACGCATCGTGTAGTATTTCCGTGCCAGACGGTTCTTGGTGACAGGCATTTCCACTTTGGCCTCTCTCATTCGTCCGGACAGCAAGTCCGTGAGGAGGTGATCGTAGTTTTGTGCTATGTTTATGCTATGTTTATGCTTATCAGAACTCTTCCAACCCAGTTCCTTTTCCAAAATCTTCATGTATAGCGCCCACGGTTCCTCCAGATGCAAAGCCCGCAAATATCGGTTCAACTGCTCATAGTCTACAAGGTCAGCATAATGGTTCAGCAAGCACGCTAGATCACATAGCTGCCGCATGTTCGCGCCAGCTGTCAGCATATGTTCCCACGAGTGCAGGAAGACGAACAGGGCGTTAAAAGTCGGTTCGGGTACGCGTACCTCCAAACCGTCCAGCATGATTCGCTCCTTGCTAATCGTCATTCCCTCCTGCTCCATCCGCGCATAGCGGCGTTCGTCCAGCGGGTGTTGCAAGCCTACCGACACACGGTGCACTTCAATAGAGATACCGTCCGCTATCAGGTTGTAATGCTTGTAATGATCCAACTCCTCGTCGAACTTAAGCGCCTTCGGAAAGGTCTCACGCATCACGGCACAAGCCGGATGATATTGGTCTTTGCCCACAAACAAGTCTATATCGCCCCATGCACGTCTCTCCGGCGAGGGATATAATGCAGCAAGTCCTGCACCTTTCATCAGCACGGCGTATATTCCGGCTTTCTCCAGTGCCGTCCATGCGGTCTGAAGCGTCCATTGCAACTTAGCCTGGTTCTGCATTGTAGCCACGCACACGCTTTTCATCTGCGCTCGCGCGTACGAAGAAAGAGCAGACTGCTCCAATACAGCCGGATACACCAAGGAACCCGTTCCCTGCATGGCATGCAAAGCCAGCAGGCTGTCCGTCTGCTCTTCAGGCCAAGATACCGGCTCGCCCCATAAGGCTGCCCGCACTTGGTTCAGATATATCTGATATTCATTCGGCACTTGGTTCTTTGCCTGTCTCTTCGTTTTTTTGTTCCGTTTGCGTTTCTTCACCGGTGAAGCGGTTCTGCTTACCGTATACCACCCATTTATCCAATGCCACGAGTACGGCCGGCACGACGGTCAGTGTCAGCACAATAGCGACGAACGCACCTACCGCCAGACAGCCGACAATATTGGCAATCATCAGATCACCGACGAACAGCGCCATCACACCCGGACCGATTACCATGATAAGACCGGAAGTAAGGATGGTTCGTATCGAACCGCGGTACGCCGCACAGATAGCATCTACCGGCAGCATCGTCTTACGGCCTTCGCGATAGTAGTTCGCGAAGAGAATACCGTAATCGATCGTAGCACCCATCAGGATAGCCTGCACAATAAGATACGCCAGATACAGCATCTGACCGGTCACCCATCCGGCTACCACCACATTCATGTACACAGCCGTCATGACCGTCACCACGAGGATAATCGGCACGATAACCGAACGGAAAGTCAGAGCTACGATAAGGAAGATAGAAAGGATGGTCAACAGCGAGACCACATTCATCTCATGGTCAAAGCCGCCTCGCATCTCCGCGTACATGACTGATTCGCCCACATAATAGTGCTCATGCATCATTCGGGCATCGGCCAAAGCCGTCAGCGTATCTACGAAGGCATACGTCTCCGGTGATTCCTTGGGCAGCGAGGAGAGCACGACGAGCAATGAGTGGTCGTCCTTACGCAACTGACCCAGACCGTCTTTGATTTGCGCCTTGATAGTACCCGTCTGCCGCTGAATGGTATCCGGCAGGATATCAGCCAGACGCGGGTCGTTAACCAAGGTATCACAAAGATAGGTCAACAGCGGTTCAAAGCCCATCCTGACCGAATCGTTAAAAGCATTAACCGAACCGTAATAATCATAAAGCAGAGACATCTGCGCGGGTGTTACAGGGTCAGCTTTAACGTCCGACAATTTCATCAGACGCGCCAACTTATGCGCCATCTGATCGGATGTATAAGTCTTCTCGCCGAACACCAGTTCCGTAAATAGTTCTGCCTGCAGGTCCGCTCTACTCGGTCCTTTATGCTTTGGAGTCTCGGGTTCTTCGCGTTATGTACGAATGCATCGGCACGCATCGTATCGGTGCTATGCAACGAACGCTGCATATCAACGATGGCATTGACAATCTCTTCTTTATTGAGTTCCGAAGGCTGTTTAGCCACTTTCGGTTCTTCTTTCTTGGGTTGCGCAAACGCCATCAACTGCTCATCCGTTGCAAAGTTATCAATGCCAAAGGCATGCAGCAGACGGTTGAGATCGTGTGCTGTCAGCGTAGCGTTCTTGTCCGCGAGGTCCATGAGGTACGTACGTTGACCCAGCAGCGTACGCTGTTCCTCGGAGATCATACCCGCCAGACCGGGACGCTGGAACAGGTCATCCACCAACAAGTGGACATACTGAAGCGGCGTCATCCTCTTCACCTTACCCGGCGCATAGCCATAGACGAGTTGCGTCTGGATAAGCGTCGAACCTATGAAGATAGACATTTCCTTTACGGACATCGGCAGACGGATAGCCGCCGTGTCCGTCAGTTTACGCATTTCTACTGACGCGGCAGAGGTCTGTGTAGCGTTCAGTCGCTCGAGGAAAGGCACAATAGCGATACCGTCTATTCCCATCTGCGGCACAGCCAACGTGTCTTGGGGCATCTCGATAGGCGAGGTACTGACCATGATAGGCGCAATTGTCTCACGCGGCAAGACAATAGTGTCTTCCGCTTCCTCGGGTTGAGGGATGACCGGTGACGGAGCCTTGGCAGCGGGTTTCGGAGCCTCCTCTTCTACCGACGGTACGTCTAACATCGACTGCAAGTCGGCTATCTGCTTCTTCATGTCCTCGTCCAGATACGACGAGAAGAGTGGATTAGATGCCACATGGCTATCCAGGAACCGCGCCATTTCCGGGAAGCCCAATTTCATCTCCACCGAGTCCTTGGCACGCATGTAATAGAGTAGTTGCACCATCTCGGGGTTAATCATATCAAGCGCCTCCGGCGGCACAGTCGTACCTTCCGGCATGAATTCCTTGAAATCGGTCAAGAGAGACCGTACATGGTTGGACATCTCGACCGGTGTCATCGGTTTCGACATCAAGGTCGGGTAACTGATGACGGTCTGAATACCCGGCTGCGCCATAAGGCTGTCCACGAGGGCATAAACCGAGTCTTCGTCCTGCGTGTCATAAACCAGGACAAAGGGGTTCGGACTCGGGAATACTTTCTCTATCTGCGATTCCGCTTCAGCCGAGAAGAAGATGGTCGTTTGTTGTGACAGATACCATGAGGCACCGAAGAGAATAACGGCGCCGGTGGCCATGGGCAGTTTGTGACGCGAGATAAACTTCGCCATCGCGTCAGTCGGCGGTACGTAGGCTTTCTTTGCCGTGCGGTTGATGGTCTTGCGGAAGAGCAGCATCAAAGCCGGCATGGCCGTAAACGTACAGATAAGCGAACAAACGACACCTTTCGCCAGCACCACTCCCATGTCGGCGCCTATCTTCAGACGCATGAAGCAGAGCATCAACAGACCTACAACGGTCGTTAATGCTGAAGAGAGAATAGAAGGCGCTGCCTTCTTAATAGCCCTATTCGCCGCCTTTCCGGCCGTATGACGGTCTGTATGCTCGTCCTGTTCCTGACGGTATCGGTTGAGCAACACAATACAATAATCCAGCGACAGGACGGCCTGAAGGATAGAACCGATGAAGTTCGTCGTGATAGATACCGACGGTAGCAAGGCGTTCGTGCCCATGTTAAGCAGGATAGCCAAGCCGGCCGTTATCAGGATGACTACGGGTTCGAACCAGGACTGTGCCATCAAGAAGAGTACCAGCATGATCATTACGCCGGCGATGATGATGACGGAGATTGGTGGCGTAGCGCCATCCTGACTGGTTTCCACCACGCAGTTACCGCCGAAACGGGTACTAATCTGCTTGCCTAAGGCTTTCTGGTCCACCGATTTCGGCACGTCCAGATCAAAGACCGTGTGGGTGCTGTCGGTCGAATAGCGATACGACACACCCCGCACATCTTCATAGCCTTCCAGCAACGTGCGGATACCCGGCACCTCGTTCGGCTTGACGCCTTCAAACATCACATGCACATCAGCGCCGGACATCTGGGCGGACGAGCCGAACTCAGTAGTCACGATCTCCAGACCGCGCTTCATCTGCGAGTCATCCGGCAGATACTTCGTCATATCGGCATTGACATTCGTATGGAACATCATAATACCGCTGACGACAGCCAAAGCGACCGTGATGGCGAATAATATGTAATGGAAGGTACGCTTCAATTTATAATTTCAAATTTAGGATTTATAATTTGGTTAAAAATTACCCATCTGGAGGTAAGCCACCTCTTTCGGAGTAAGGAAACGCCATTTGCCGCGACCTACATTTTTCTTGGTCAAACCGGCAAAAGAAACACGGTCAAGATTAACCACCTTATACCCTACTTTCTCAAATATACGGCGAACCACGCGGTTCTGACCGGAGTGGATCTCCAGACCGATGTGCTTGCGGTCCTCTTTCGGGAACTCAAGGGCATCCGGGATGATACGCTCGTCGTCCAGCACGACACCGGCACGTACGATAGCCTCATCCACCTCATCCAACTCGTGGTCGAGAGTAACGGCATAAATCTTCTTCTTGTTGAACTTAGGGTGCGTCAGTTTGGCGGCCAGATCGCCGTCATTGGTCAGCAGCAGTACACCGGTTGTGTTACGGTCCAGACGGCCTACGGGATAGATACGTTCCGGACAGGCATTACGAACGATGTCGATTACCGTGTGACGTTCTTGGGGGTCATCGGTCGTCGTTACGGTGTTCTTGGGTTTGTTGAGCAGGATATATACCTTGCGCTCACGACGAACCGGCTGGTCATGGAAACGGATGTCATCCGTCGGCAGCACCTTTGCGCCCAAGTTATCCACGGTCACACCATTGACGGTAATGACACCGGCCTGAATGAAATCATCAGCCTCACGACGGGAACAGATACCGGCATTCGCCAGGAATTTATTCAGACGAACGGGTTTTGTCGGGTCTTCGTGCTGCTCACGATATACTTGCTGTTTATGGGCTGAATAGAGTCCGTTATTACGTTTAGGTTTACCTCCAAACGGTTTGTTCGGGCGTTGGGAACGGTCACCGAAAGGACGCTCAGAACGCTCACTATTAAAACCAAACGGTTTAGGTCTACTCTCTCCATCTTCGCGATGGAAACGGGGACGAGCCGAAGCAGGCTCACCTTCACGGCGGAAACGCGGTGTTGGTCTGCGTTCGCCATCATTGTTGAAATTGTTGTTGTACATTTCTTTAAACATTAAACTTTTAAACATTTGTTTGTACGAGGTGGCCCTCACGGGTCACATACGTGCGTCGCGCACGCGTAAAATAAAAATAGGATAAAGGCTAACGGTATTCACCATTAACCTTTACCATAAGCCTGCCGCCATTATTAAGCTTCAGCTTGCTCGATAGCCAATTTACCACGATAGTAGCCACAGGACGGGCAAACAGTGTGGTAGATGTGTAATGCGCCGCAGTTCGGGCATGTAGCCAGGGTCGGAGCTTTTATTACGTCATGGGTACGACGTTTCGCTTGTCTGGTGTGGCTTTGTCTTCTTTTAGGATGTGCCATAATTATTTACAATTTTTGATTTCTGATTTGTAATTTGTTATTTATCAGTCATCAACATCGGGATCCGGTTCGTCACAAAGGTGATCATGGAGGAGAAGTTCCATTTGCGTATTGCACTCACCCGCTTGGTGACTGTGAACGAGCGGAATATTGATACTTACTATTTCGTATGCGAGCCAGGATAAGTCGAGAGTTGAGAGTGGAGAGTTTATAGCATTCTCCTCTTCCTCCTCGTCGGACCATATCTCTTGCTCGTCGTTTATTTCAAGGGGCATCGGGTCGAGGCATCTATCGCACACAACAAAGACAGTTCCTTGAACCGCTATGTCGAGCCGATAGTCCTCCTCCCGGAGATTTAGCGTTGCTTTGCACTCCACCTTACCGCCGAGGATTTCCGTTTTCTCCAAGCTCTTGATGAACTCGTCATCCAGCGTGATATCAAACGAATGAGTGCCTATAGGAAGGCGTTTCAAGTCGATGATATAGTGGTTTTTTTCGCTCATTACGCAAAATCGGGTGCAAAATTACTGCTTTTTTCTGACATGTGCAAATTTTTAGGCAAAAAAATATAAAAAATACACACCCGTCAGATCGGGTGACGTTTTGTGGGCGATGCGAATCACGCACTAACCACCCAATAATCACCCAATAGACCTCCCTTGCAAGCCCTATTTTTAGAGGGTGTGCCAAGGATTTTACGGCTGGGAACGTCAGCAGCTCTCAAACTGCTTGAGGAAACGAACGTCGTTTTCGGAGAAGAGACGCAAGTCCTTGACGCGGTATTTGAGGTTGGTGATACGCTCCACGCCCATACCGAAAGCATAGCCGGAATACTCCTTGCTGTCAATGCCGCAGGCCTCCAAGACATTCGGATCAACCATACCGCAGCCGAGAATCTCTACCCATCCGGTACCCTTGCAGAACGAGCAGCCCGTACCGCCGCAGATATTACACGAGATATCCATCTCGGCACTCGGCTCCGTGAAGGGGAAATAAGAGGGGCGCAGACGAATCTTGGTCTCAGCGCCGAACATCTCCTTGCTGAAATACAGCAGCGCCTCGCGCAGGTCCGCAAAGCTGACATTCTTGTCGATATAGAGTCCTTCCACCTGATGGAAGAAACAGTGTGCACGGGCAGAGATAGCCTCGTTACGATAGACACGACCCGGGCAGAGCACGCGAATTGGCGGTTTCTGGCTGGTCATGACGCGGGTCTGCACAGATGAGGTATGCGAACGCAGCAGCACGTCGGTCGGCTTCTGAACACCGATCTCCTTCTCCACAAAGAAAGTATCCTGCATATCGCGTGCCGGGTGTTCAGGCGCGAAGTTCAGCATGCCATAGACATGCTTGTCGTCCTCCACTTCCGGTCCTTCAGCTACCGTAAAACCGATGCGGGAGAAGATATCCACGATTTCCTCCTTGACCAGCGAAAGCGGGTGACGCGTGCCGAGCGCGATAGGGTCCGGCGTACGGGTGAGATCCAATTTGTCAGCCTCCGCCTGCTTGGCCTCGAACTGCTCTTTGAGCTCATTGATACGTTCTTCGGTCTGCTGACGCAACTGGTTGAGCATCTGTCCCAACTCGCGTTTCTGGTCAGCCGGCACATTACGGAACTCATTGAAGAGGGCCGTGATCTCACCTTTCTTACTGAGGTATTTGATACGCAGCGCCTCAAGTTCCTCGGCATTATTCGCCTTGATCCCGTTGACCTGCGCCATGAGCGATTGAATACTATCTTTCAGCATAAAACACAAAATTTGGCGCAAAATTACAAATTTTTTTGCATATGTGCAAATTTTTTTATACCTTTGTGCCAAATTTAACGAATTAACCACACTATGAATCGAGACAATGAGGTTTTTGACGTGATCCGCCGAGAGCGTGAACGTCAGATGAAAGGCATTGAGTTGATCGCGAGCGAGAATTTCGTGAGCGACCAAGTGATGGAGGCGATGGGTAGCGTGCTGACCAACAAGTACGCTGAAGGCTATCCCGGTCACCGTTACTACGGCGGCTGCGAGGTTGTCGATATCGCGGAGAATATCGCGCGTGACCGTCTGAAGAAATTGTATGACGCCGAGTACGTGAACGTGCAGCCTCACAGCGGTGCGCAGGCGAACATGGCGGTATTCATGGCCTGTCTGAAGGCCGGCGATACGTTCATGGGTCTCAACCTCAGTCACGGCGGTCACCTCAGTCACGGTTCGGCGGTGAACTTCTCGGGTCTGATGTTCAACGCCATCGGCTATGATCTGGACGAAGCGACAGGTCGTGTCGATTACGACGATCTGGAACTCAAGGCCCGCACGCACAAGCCCAAACTGATTATCGCCGGCGCGAGTGCATACAGCCGTGAATGGGACTACGCGCGTATCCGTCGCGTGGCCGACGAGATAGGCGCTATCTTCATGGTCGATATGGCACACCCGGCAGGTCTTATTGCAGCCGGTCTGCTCGACAACCCGCTCAAACACGCACATATCGTCACTTCGACCACCCATAAGACGCTGCGTGGTCCGCGCGGAGGTGTCATTCTCATGGGCAAAGATTTCGACAATCCGTGGGGCAAAACGACGCCGAAAGGCGAAATTAAGAAGATGAGTGCCCTACTCGACTCAGCAGTCTTCCCGGGCACGCAAGGCGGTCCGTTGGAGCACGTGATAGCCGCAAAAGCCGTTGCTTTCGGTGAGGCGCTGACAGAGGATTTCAAGACTTATCAGAAGCAAGTGAAGAAAAATGCCGCTGTGATGGCACAGGCTTTTATGGACAAGGGCTACAAGGTTATCTCCGGAGGTACAGACAACCACTCGATGCTCATCGACCTGCGTACCAAATATCCGGAGTTGACAGGTAAAGTGGCAGAGCAGGCTTTGGTAAGCGCCGATATCACGACCAACAAGAACATGGTGCCGTTCGACAGCCGTTCAGCCTTCCAGACATCCGGTCTGCGTTTCGGTACGCCGGCTATCACAACCCGTGGTCTGAAAGAAGACCAGATGGGATGGATAGTAGATCTCATCGACCGCGTGCTGCTTGACCCGACAAGCGAAGCCGTCATCACTTCGGTACGCGAAGAAGTCAACCGTGAGATGACGAAACATCCACTGTTTGCATGGTGATAGTTTGAAAGTGTAAGAAAAATCCTCCGCGAAAACGGAGGATTTTTTTTAGATATTCGCTTTCTCTTTGCGGAAATGATTCGGAGAGAGACCTGTGTGCTTCTTCGTATATTGGCAGAAGAACGAGGCATTCGGGAACTCCATGAGGTTGGCGATATCGCGAATCGGCAGCGTGGTGTTGCGCAGGTAATGCTTGATCTCCGACACCGTGATATCGGCAATCCACTCACCAGCCGCCTTACCGCTACGCTCCTTGCATATCTCTGAGAGATATTTCGGCGTAATGCTGAGTTGGCGTGCATACCATTGTACCTCGCGTTTATGCGGATACTGCTGGAGAAGACGCGTGAACTCATGGAACGTATAATCGCTCGAATTAACCGCCTTGCGTAAAGCCGGATCCGGGTCTACCACAGCCAACTTATCCAGATAATTGAGCATCTCCATCGTAGCACCCTTCGCAATAAGCATCAGAATCTGCTTGCGGTATTCCGTCTGACGGTCCTGCAACTGCAGGGAAATCAAGTGGAAATACGTGAAGAAATACTCGCGACTGGCTTCGCTGATATGGAAAATCGGGTTCGCCTTAACATATTCCTGCTTGGCATACCAGTTCGGCTCGATACGCATATGGTCAAACATGACGCGCTCATAAATCTTCGCATCAATCGTTACTTGATTGAAAGCGAAGTCCGGAGACATTACATACGGGCCCAACTCATGACAGAAGTCAGGAACACGCACAAATAAATCACCGGCGTTAATGCGCAACATTGCCCCGTGATAATAAACATCGATATAACCCTGCCGACAATACAGCACGGTCATCGTTGCAGAAGAGGTCGTTCGCGTCTCTCGACACTGCTTAAAGCCCTCTACTTCGTTGGTAACAAAAATTGAATCAGTGAATAAAATCATATAAGTAAGTAATTGCCTTTATTACGTTTTTTATTCATATCGGCTGCAAAAGTACAACATTTTTGGCATATACACAAATTTTTTTGATTTTTTTTGCTTATATGGTATTTTTTTTATAACTTTGCACCGAAAAATCATATTTCATATGAAAAAAATATTCCTTTTTGCGCTTTTAGCGCTGGTTCTAATCAGTTGCGGTAAGGGTAACGAGCGTCTGCTCACGTCCGCCACCGGCAGTATATATGAGTGTCTGGTCATAAGTGACGAGGCGGTTAAAGAACTGGTTTGTGCCACTATGAGTGCCGATATGTACGGTCTGCCGCAGATGGAAGCCACTTTCACAACGACGCACATCACACCGGCGCAGTTCGACGACCTATTCAAAGGTACGCGAAACATCCTGTTAGTGGACATCAATCCGAACAAATACACGCTGGTCAAAGCCACAAAAATGCGGGATGTGTGGTCCAGTCCGCAAGCCATGATTCGTATCCAAGCACCGGATAAAGAAGCGTTCGAGGCGTTCTGGCGCGAGAGCGGTGAGCAGATTCGTGAATGGTTCGTGCAAGAGGAATTAGCCCGCCAGATACGATTCTATCGCGCGAATACAAATAAGGACGCGCGTGCGAGCGTGGGCAAGGAAGGATACGATATCCTTATCCCCGAGGATTTCATGCTCATCATGGACACAATGCTCAACGACGACACTCACGTCACCTGGACCTGCAATAACAAAGGCCCAATGCGCAAGGATGTCATCATCTACAGTTATCCGTACACGGCGCAAGAACAGTTCAGCAACGACTCCATCATCGCCAAGCGCAATGAGGTATCCGGTAAACTAATTACCGCACAAGTGGAAGGAAGTCATATGGGTACGGAATACAAGCATTTCCCGCCGGTAAGCCGTCAGGTAGCGGCTTTACGCGACTCGGTAGGCGGCTTCTATGCCATCGAAACACGCGGCTTATGGAAGATAGAGGAAGGCGAGGCTATGGGAGGTCCGTTTGTAAGTCTCACACGCTTGGACCAAGTCAACGGACGTGTAGTCACCGCCGAAGCATTCCTCTTCGCAGCGGGACAGAAGAAACGTAACGCGATGCGTCAGTTGGAAGCCATTCTCTACACGCTCAAGATGCCGAATGAGAAGTGAGAGGTTAGAGGTTAGATGTTAGAGATTTCCATCGACGAAGGCCGTAGAGGCAGTTGGCACACCAGAAAGTGTATTGCGCGGCCATGCAGTAATCACCGGCACGTAACCATAACGCCACACTCAAGATATCCACAGCGAGCCATATGAACCAGTGCTCGCGATAAACGAGAATCATCAGTACCTGCGCCACGAGTGCAGGTACTGTCGTAAAGGCATCCAGATAGGGCTGCGTATCATCCGTCCACGCACTCAGTCCCCACCCTACGAGCCATGAACCAAGCAGCGTGAGTACGCCGATAAGAAGTATCGTCCGCCATGTTAACCGGCGTGGAGTGATGACCCGTGACTCTTCACTCTTGACTCTCGACTTCCATACATACACGCCGTAGATCATCGTACCGAAATAATAGGCATTGATAGCTATCTCGCCGTAGAAACGCTGCGTCCAGCAAAGGTAGGTATAGGTGAGCACTTGCGCAAAGCCGAACACATAAGTCAGGATATTCCCCTGCGCACAGAGACAGACCGAGCAAACGCCTAATAAGCCTGAGATGAGGCTTATAGGCGATAGGTGATGAGTGATTGGTAATTGGTAATTGGTGATAGCAAACGCGACCACTTGAATAAGTAGTCCGCATACTAAGAAAGTATAATCAAAGATTTTACTTTTTTGCATTCGAAGAAGCCTTAATCAGTTCCGCCGGTTTGGCCGTTACCTGCTCTACCGCCGTATAATCCCACTCTTCCTCAAAATCCCAGTTGGACTTGGTCTGGATGCTCTCCGGGAAATAGAAGACCGCCTCCGGCTGGCGTTTCTCGGTCCAGTCACCCGTGGTCCATTGCCCGTCTTCATTCTCATCTACGTAGAAACGCAGATAATAGGTATCGGGACGCAGGTACTCGAAGAATGCCCCTTCAGGCACAGCCGGCAATTCGCGTACCACCTTATCCTGCTTGTCCATCACTTGGATACGTGCGTGCTCCACAAACGGGTTCAGTTTGACGCGTAGCGTGGAGTAGTCGGCCTGTGTCTTGACCTGCAACGCGTATGTACCGGCAATATGCGTGATGCCGTATATATCGTGCATTGCACCGCTATCCACATGCAACTCGTATTTTTTATCGGGCTTGAGGTCTGCCTTGAACACCAATTCCATCGGCAGCGAGTCGTGGTCAGCCATCGTAAACGGAACAGGCTTGAGCACCGAGTCCACGCGCTCGTACAAGTGGAAGGAGTCAGGCTCGATAGTGGCTAAAGGCGTGGAGCAGAACAGACGCAGCGTATCGTTCATCTCAAAGCCCTGCCGTGCATTCGACTTCAGTTCCAACCGTCTGTTACGGTTCTTGCGTTCCAACGCCGCCTTGGCCCTAGCTGTCAAACGCGGCGCACGCCAGATGGCACGCAGCGTATCCGTCGCCCACTCCAAATGATAGAGGCTGTCCGTACGGCGATAA
>JAFWAK010000118.1 GCA_017507715.1 Paludibacteraceae bacterium
GGTGCGTATCATGGGTCTGACCGAAGCCGAAGCCGTGAAGCTGTTCGCCAACACTTATCTGGCTTTGCGTGTGAGCTATTTCAACGAGTTGGACACTTACGCGGAGATGAAAGGTCTGGACACGCAGGCCATTATCGACGGTGTGTGCCTCGACCCGCGTATCGGCACGCATTACAACAACCCGTCCTTCGGTTACGGCGGTTACTGTCTGCCGAAAGACACGAAGCAGCTGTTGGCCAACTATGAGGATGTGCCGGAGAACCTGATTGAAGCCATTGTGGAGAGCAACCGGACGCGTAAGGACTTTATTGCGGACCGCGTGCTGGCCAAGGCCGGTTATTATGATTATTATCATAAGGGTGATTTCGACGCCAAACAAGAGAAGAACTGCGTGATCGGCGTATATCGTCTGACGATGAAATCCAATAGCGATAATTTCCGTCAGTCGTCTATCCAAGGCATCATGAAACGCGTGAAAGCGAAAGGTGCGCAAGTAATCATCTACGAGCCGACCTTAGAGAACGGAACGACGTTCTTTGGCAGCGAAGTGGTCAATGATTTGGCGCAATTCAAACTTCGCAGCCAAGCTATCATAGCTAATCGCTATGATGCTGTTCTGGACGACGTGAAAGAGAAAGTGTATACGAGGGACATATTTCGCCGCGATTGATTGGTAATTGGTGATTTGTAATTGGTAATTTGGCCGAGAAGGTAGAACATATCGGGAAACGCGAAATAGCGTGGAGTTATGCCGGCACGGCGTTTATGATTGGAGCCGGTGTGCTGCTACTGCCGTTTATCTTGCATAAGATGCCGCAAGAAACGGTAGGTATCTGGAATATATTCCAGACAATCACGTTTCTGGTACTCCTACTCGATTTCGGTTTTCGTCCGTCGTTCGCACGAAACATCAGTTATATCTTCTCGGGCGTCACGAGTCTGCAGAAAGAAGGCGTGCTGCATACAACGGCAGACGCAAAAGTGGATTACGGTCTGCTGAAAGGCACGCTCACGGCCATGCGGCGATTCTATCGCTGGATAGCATTGGCGGTGTTTGCGCTGTTAGCCACAGCCGGAACGGCCTATTTCTACTATATCCTGCAGAAATATTCGGGCGACCGCCAAGATGCGTTCATCGCATGGCTGCTGCTGATAGCCATCAACTGCTACAACCTCTACACGTTCTATTACGACGCGTTGCTGACCGGCAAGGGTTACGTAAAACGTAACCAGCAGATCAACATGCTCGGACAAGCCATCTATATCGGTTTGGCTATCGGTCTGATTTATGCGGGTTTAGGTCTGACGGCAATCGTGGCATCCCAGTTAGTAGCGACCATTATCCGGCGTGTACTAACCTATCGGGTGTTCTTCACGCCTGAACTGAAAGCACATTTGCGGGAAGCAGAGCCTAACGAGCCTAAGGAAATACTGAGTGCTATCACGCCGAATGCCATTAAAATCGGTCTGACGCAGTTAGGCGGATTCCTGGTCAACAAATCGGCTATCCTAATCGGTTCCGCTTTTCTGACGCTCGAAGAAGTGGCTTGCTATGGCATCACAATGCAGGTCATGGATATCTTAGCGCGTTGTGCAACTGTTTACTATCAGTCGTACATGCCCAAATTAGCACAATGCCGCGTGGAGAATGATTTAGTGGGATTGAAGCGGTATTATTTACAATGCACAGGCAGCCTTTGGCTGGTGTACTTGTTAGGCGGTGTAGTATGGATTTTCTTGGGTGATTGGGCATTGCAACTCATCGGCAGTCAGACACCGTTTGTGCCGATTGCGATGCTATGTGTGATGCTGTTCATCAGCACATTGGAACACAACCATTCCGTCTCAGCCGGCTTTATTATGGCAGATAACAAGATACCCTTCTTCATCCCAAGCCTATTAAGCGGAGCGGCAACGGTTCTGTTGCTTTGGATTTTCCTCAGTCCGCTGCAGATGGGTATATGGGGATTGATTCTAGCTCCGGGTCTGGCACAATTAGCATACCAGAACTGGAAGTGGCCGAGTGTCGTCATTAAAGAACTATGGTGCAAATGAAAGAGTTGTCGGTTATCATAGTGACGTATAATTCGGAGCCGGATATCTACGGATGTCTGGAGGCGCTGTTTGCCCATAATGATTTGGGTGAGGGATTGGAAGTGATTGTGGTGGATAACAACAGCAGCCATTTCACACAGATGGAAGCGCAGCTGAAGACTACTTACGGCGAACGGATAGTTGTGTTGAGTAATACGAGGAATGGCGGGTACGGACAAGGAAACAACATCGGTATCCGGCATGCAAATGCTCCAATCATCATGATCATGAATCCCGACGTACGCGTAGTAAATATCTCGCTCAAGTCCGTCGTAGAAGCCTATCAAAAGGACAAGAACTTAGCTATCTGCGGCTTCAAGCAGATTATTAACGAGTCCGGCAGGGCGGGAGTTTCTTTCTCGCTGCTAAACCATTATAACGGGTTCGTTCGGCTGTTTGGCGGAGCGATAGCTAAACGCTTGGACTGCTTCTGCTGGCGGCATATGTATTTTAGCGGAGCTTGTTTCTGCGTGCGCAAGGAGATGTTTGAGAAGGCCGGCTTGTTTGACGAACAGATATTCCTGTACGGTGAGGAGAATGATATTCATTATCGTATTCATAAGGCTTGCCCGCAGGCACACGACCGCTATTTGCGCAAGGCCATATATCTGCATTTGACGGAAGACCGGCCTACGACAGAAAAGGCCTATCAGACGCGTTTGCA